>JAEZPW010000421.1 GCA_023441255.1 Acidobacteriota bacterium | reverse complement strand
TGATGAGGCCGCGAACGTCGTGCGGGACATAAAGTGAATATTGCCACGAGTCGCTTTCATAAAAGAAGTCTGGCCACGTGCCGCCCGTGGTCGTCGAAAACGGCGTCAGCCACGACCCGTCCGCCTGTTTCGGCCGAATAAAGCCTCTGACTCCCTCGAAAATGACAGAGTTATCCCACAGATTGCGCCAGTTGTTCGCGCGCGATCTGTATTTCTCGTATTCCGCGCTGTGCCCGAGCGCCTTGGCAACTTGCGAAATGGAGAAGTCGTCGTAGGCGTACTCCATCGTTCGCGATCCTGACCGCTCGTCGTTCAGGGTCACCAAGCCACGGCTATTGTAGTCAGCAATTCCGCCCCGGCCTTCCATCCTCGGATCGGCAGGTGGGACCTCGGCGTCCTTGAGCATAGCCGCGAATGCTGTCTCATAGTCTATGTTGCGCAGGCCCTTTGCCACGGCATCCGCAACCACTACGTTCGCATTGCTCCCGCCTTGCGTTCGGCCGTTGTAATTTCCAGCGCGCGCGTCCGGCATGTAGCCTGTGTGGCGATAGATATCGACGAGCGAACGAACAAGGTCAACTTGCTTGTCGGGCTTAATCAGCGTGAGCAGTGGGTTTGACGTTCGGAAGGTGTCCCAAATGCAGTAATAGTCCTCGTAATAAGGCTCGGTGGACTGCCATTTCGGATTCTCCCCTGTACGGTCCACCGGCATAAGCATGTTGTGATACAACGCGGTGTAAAAGGCCTTGCTCTGATCAGCGGATGCGCGGTGCAATACCACGCTCGCCAGTTGCTGATTCCAAGTGTCACTCGCCTGTTCGCGGATGGCATCGAAGTTCCACCCTGGAACTTCGTTAAGGACGTTCTGACGAGCTTTTGCCGTGCTGACGAACGAGATTCCGACCTTCGCCTGGATCACCTGTTTTGCGGTGGTGTCGTAATTCAAGTAGGCGCCGAGTGCCTCGCCATTGATAGAGCCAGCCTGGGACTTGTCCGCTGCCAGACCGGCTATAGTCCAGGTTCCTGAAGACTTCGCCGGGGTGTCGAACACGCCGTAGAAATAGACATCGTATTCGCCGCCTTGGTTCCATCCGCCGGTGTATCGGCCCACTCCTTCAATTTCGGTCGGCGAAACAATACGCACCTCGCCTCCAATGAATTTCTGAACTTCGGGTACGAAATTCGAAGTAAGGCAGTGGGCAACGTCAATCGCGACGTGTGCCGACTCAGACGCAGGAAAGGTGTAGCGATGCACACCGACTCTCTGAGTTGCAGTCAACTCTACCGTGACAGCATAACGAGTGAGCTTCGTCGTGTAGTATCCGGCAACGGACGCCTCGCTCGCCCGGTCCGAACCCATTCGACCCGGGTCCACGGTTCCCGTCATCGGCGTAACGAGGATGTTCCCGTACTTAGCCCCACCACCTGATCCACTTGTATGGACATGACTGAAACCGATAATCCTGGAGGTACTGTCGTAGCCTGGATTGGCGAAGAGATTCTCGGTATCCGGACCGAGCTTCACCATACCGAAAGGCAGGGTCGCACCGGGAAAGACGCTGCCGCCGCCTTCCACGCCGATGAAGGGGTCGACGTACTGAACAACATTAGGTTGAGACTGCCCAAAAGCGGCGACTGACACCATGAATAGAACGAGGACCAATCTAACTGCGCGTCTATGTGTATCAACCAACATCTTGCCTCCAGGTCACTTCCGGACATCTCAATCAGCAAACAACGCCTTACAAATTCTTGTTCCCGACAATGTCACGACGGAAGCGACACCGTGACGGGAACTCGCGATTCCAGTTCGAATGTAATGTCATCGGGTGCGCACCGTTCCGAAGGGGTTCTCCTTAGAACTGCCGAGACCTTTCTAAACCCGTTTGGAGACGGCTATCTCCGAAGCGCCATCGGTAAACACCACCTCTTCCACATCTTTCCAAGTGCGATTCAGGGCGAACGCTATACCGCGATTCCCCGTGCCCTTCAGTTCAACAAGAGCACGGCTGCCCTCTACCGCCTTGCACGACTGGATCACTGCATCCTCCACCCGCTCCAATTGCAGGTCAGACTGCTGCGCTTTTGGTCTTGTCGATTTGAAACGGATCACTTCGAGATCCTGCAAATCAGTGAACTTCACTGCAGGGGCATTCTCGGCATCGATGACGGCGTTCTCCAACGTGAGCCCGCACGTATTGCTGCATGAGACCCCGTTCGTTGCTGAGTCCACGCGCAGAGCGCCCATACTCAGGTTCCGTATCGGGTTCTCCGGCAGTCCCTGAATTATCACGGCCGATTTGGCCCCCGACACCGTGATGTTGCTCAAATGAATATTGCGGAAGGTCGGTGTGGCTTCGGTCACCGGCATAGCGCTGTCGGTGGCGTCTTCGCCGCTGTAAAACATGCTGATGAAGATGCCGATGTCCACGTTGCGTATGACAAAGTCCGAAACCCTGATGTTCTCGACTACATTGCCGCGGCCTCGTGCGGTCTTGAAATTCACGCCGCGTCGCGCGCCTTCGCACACGCAGTTGCTGATTGTCACATTGCGCACGCCACCCGCGGTCTCGCTTCCGATCCCCACACTGGCCCAGCCGTGTCCGAAGACACAATTCGTTACAACAATGTTCTCACTCGCAACATTTGGATTGCCCTGCCTGTACCTGTAACCGGACTTAATGATGACGCCGTCGTCGCCGGTTGAGATATAGCAGTTCGAAATTCGCACATTCTTGCAGGAGTCCGGATCAATACCGTCTGTATTGGGCGTCCGGTCGGGAGTAAGAATCGTCAACCCATCAATACATACGTCCTCGCACAGGACCGGATGAATGTTCCAGGAAGGTGAGTCCAACAGAGTCAATCCACTAATACGAACATTCTTGCAGCGGTACAGGTTAATCATCCGCGGCCGCGGCCACTTCAAAGGTGAACCCGGCGGATTGTCCGGCTCTCGTTCCACCAGGCCGAGTTTGTTGCGCATTGCCTCGTTTTTCCATGCAGCGTCCCACCAGATCGGACCGCTACCGTCAAGAACTCCACGTCCGACGATGGACACGTTTTCGAGGTTTTCTCCCGTCAGTAGTGATGCGTAGACCGTGCGATCAATTCCTTCCCATCGGCCCTGAATCGAGGGGTAGTCATCGACATTGCGGCTGCCTAACAGTGTGGCTCCGGCGCATACCTCGAATTCCATGTTGCTTCTCAGAAAGATCGGCCCGGTCAGGTATTTCCCTGGAGGTACTACCACCTTCCCGCCTCCGTTCCGGGAGCAAGCGTCCACCGCGTTCTGAATCGGGGCCGTGCATAACGTCTTTCCGTCTCCTGTTGCGCCGAAAGCCGTCACATCGAAGACGTGCTTTGTCGCGACCGACACCTGTTTTCCGTCGGCGCCGGAAGCCGATGAATCAGCCGCAAGACCAGCAACCGGGCTAGCCAATGCGCCTGCGGCGAGACACTTCACAAATTGTCGGCGAAACGGGACGTCTTTCGACACTGTACCCTCCGTTATGGGCGCTGCCTGTCCGCTTCAGGCACCGTTGGTGCGCACCTGAGCGTGGAACAAACTCTACTGCTCCGCCCACATTATCTGGTGATCAAATAAGTGGAATACTGCTGATCCTCGATCGCAGTAAACGGCAGCAAAGTCATCTGCCCACCCGCGATTTCTGTTCGCCATGAACGCGCACCGATTCTCTTTGTCGCCAGCAGCTGTCGAGCCGTTACAGAGGGCGGGTTATCCGTAATTGCGAACAAAACTAACGGTCCGCAAAGCAACGCCACGGTGTCCGGATGCCGCGGGTCGATAGGTTCCAGGCGCAATCTCATGGGCAGATTCATTTCGATCCGGTCGCCGTTCTTCCACGTTCGGCGCACCGCTGCGAACGTTCCCGCTGCGACGGATTCCGGTACGGCCTTGCCGTTGACGAAGATCGAAGCACCGTCAGCCCATGCGGGAATGCGGAAGCGAATGGCAAACTCCGTGGTTTTCGAAACTGAGACCTGGAACTGCAGTGCACTGTCAAAGGGGTAGTCGTTCGTCTGAGTCAGGTATACCTTCGCACCACCCTCCGTCCAGCGCAGAGTAGAAGGAATGTACAGGTTGACGTAGATCCCGTCCGCATCGCGGAGATAAGTGTTGATGCGATAGTCAGCCGCCACTTGCGGAAGAGTGCCAGAGCAGCAAGGCCAACGATTTGGCTTGTAGATTTTGCGTCCGTGAAAGTTGTAATCGGAATAATAAAAGGTACTGCCATCCGCCAACAGCGGCTTGGCACCCAACACAGTGTTGTACATCACTCGTTCCATGCTGTCGCCATACCGCGCCTCGCGGGTGACGCGAAGCAGATAGCGTGTCAACTTGAAGTGAGCGTAGGAGCCGCACGGAGTCTCAAAGCTGTCGTGACTGCTTGTCAGGCTGGCGGCCAAATCATCGCTACCTGTCGCAAGAAGAAGTTCATTCGGCCCCCAGGCTCCGGTTGCGAAGCTCTGGGCAGTGAGCATGTCAAATGCATTGCTGGCCGCCCGCAAATGTTTCACGCTGCCCAGTGTCAGGTATGCCTGCATCGCCGAGCTCAGCGAATTCACGTAGCTATAGGCATGATGGCCCGCGAGAACGTTGCGGCCCTCCGCAAGCCCATCAAAGAACTCGCCGTGGAGATACTGGATTGCAAGATCGCGATACCGCTTGCCAGCACCGCGTTGATAGGCAAGGAACAGGTTTTCCGAGATGGTGTAGGACTCGTCCCACGTATAACCCACTGAAGGGTAATCTTTGCGCCATACTTCCCCATGTTGTATAGCCTTTCCGGGCATGTGGGGCAGCGCAGTATTCGTCGTCCGCTCGAGGATGGACAAGGCGAGAGGATCGCCGACGTACTGGTGCGAATCGATGAGGCCGCATACAAGCTTGTCGTAGCAGTACGCCGGGAAACGGTTCTTCCTGTAGAAATCTTCTGAGATCGTTTGCGCGTAGAGGCGGTTCAGCCTAAGCACCTTGTCCCGAGTTGCGGGAGCACCAGTCATGGCATAGTTCCGCGCAAGCGCAGACACCCACTGACCAAACAGGCAACCGGGTGCAAAGCCGTCCACAACTGTATCGGGATTGTAGTCAGGGTCGTAACGATACCATCCGCCCAGATCAGCACCCGGCGCAGGCTGCCCAGCCATCTGGCGCAACGGTTTCAGCATGCTGTCTTCGCTCAACTCCATCAGGACGGAGCGGGTTTCATGCAGTTGCTTTTCGTGCAGGTCGCTGGTGAGCGTTACGTCCGCGTAACCGAATTCCTCAAGCGGCAGCTGGGTCGAGCGGGATACGTTGGTCGAAGCAAATCCAAGGCGGCGTGTCAGTGCTCCCGCGGCTGCGAGCGAGGTGGATTGGATGAAACCTCTCCGTGATATACCGCGCAAGAAGATCATGGCTATTGTCCTTAATCCCGAACACCAGGATTGTCATACTTTTCCAGAGCACGCCCACAAGCTACTGCGGGTTCTTTTGGAGCGGGCCGCCGCATAGTTTCTCGATTGCTTGTGCCAAAACGAAGGGTCCGGTAAGTCCGTTCCAGCGTTGTGCCACGGTTCCGTCCGACTTCAAAAGTACGATGGTTGGCACTTGCTTGACCTCCCATCGTTTCGCCACACGATTGCTCTCGTCTTGCAGCAGCGGAACGTCCAGATGCCAGTCGTAGCTGGCGTTGATCAGAGCATCGTTTGCAGGCGGCTGGCCCGTGACCAGTGCGGATGCGTCGATGATCACGACCTTTAGTCCACACGCGCCATACTGGTGTTGCATGCTCAATAGAAATGGCACCTGCTCGCGCGAGGGCGTGTTCGCAACGTCAGGCACAGTCTGCAGGAAGCCCACGAGCAACACACCGGTGCGGCCGTCCGCAGGGCGCGAATGAAAGACATCGCCGCGGACCTGCGGCAGACCGAAGCCCGAGATCGACGCCTCGGACTCACTCTGGCGACACCCCGGCAAGCTGACCAAGGCCGCAAGTGTCAGGACCAGCAAAGAGCACATACAGCGCCGTCGAATTGTCCTCCACTCAGCAGCGAGGGCCTTCATTGTTCCTGATATGCGCCGATGTTGTACGCACGATCGGCGAGGTGATGCCCCCAGAAGTCCCGTGTACCCATCGAACATCCGGGAATCCCGCTGCACACATTTGTTCCCTTCCCGATCGCTGGAGAACCGGGCAACAGATTAAATGCCGTGGTTGGCTTGCCCACCGAGTGATAGCTGGGAGTGCTCAACATCGGGTCCGTGTAGTAGCTGTGGATGTCCTGCTTCGCGGCGGCCTGGTAAGCGCTGAAACTCGTGTAGGTCTTGTTTTCAAATTGCCACACAGGAGCAGACGCCGACGTCGTCCAATAAATGTTGTTGTCCAGTACGAAGGCAGAACTTGTCTCGATCATGTCCGGCACGGTGGCATGAATGATGTTGTTCTGAATGAAGCGAGGTAGGCTGCCGGTGTAGGTTGCGTCCGTCGTGATGATCGCGGCCGCACTCGAGGCGGGGTTCCAGTAGAAGGTATTGTTGTATATCTGCACGCCGTCGAGTGATCCACCGTCCCATGTGTGAACAAAGACCTCTCCCTGCTTGGACAGTTCGCTCTTGCGGCCATTGTTGGAACAAACGTTGTACCGGAAGACGCTGTTGACAGTCGCCCTGCCGCCGGCGCCGAAGAACGCAACGCAGTAACCCGCAGAATCGTGACCGTAGTTGTACTGTACGACATTGTCCTTGCTGTAGTAGTCGATGTCGAAGCCTCCGCCGTCGCCACCCCAGCTCTGGTTCGCATACGACTCGTTGTTCTGCACCGTGCAGGAATGGCAGTACCACTGCCATAACCCGACAGGCGTGCTGCCGGTACAGGTTGGGCACAGGCCGCTCCTGTAAACGACGTTCCCCTGCAGCAATCCGTTCTTCACTTCGGTGATCAGGATTCCGTCTCCGTAAACATCGTGCGCAGTCGAATTCTGCACCGTGACGTTACTGCCGAGCGGCTGGAAGAAGCCATTGCCCTCGATCCATGTTCCGCCGGCGTTAACGAATATGCCCTGCGAAACGTGGCTATCGTGGGCTGTCACTCCGTCAATAACAACGTCATTGAAGATCTGATTAGCTGCTTTGGTCGAGAAAAAAACTTCGCCTGAATCGGAACGCGTCTTCGCCGTGTAGGTCGCGCCGTGCACATCGAGATTTCTGAGATAGATGTGGTTCAGACTCGAGTTGGGAATATCGCCGGAAACATAGACCCCGTATAAATGGCCCCCCGTGATCTCAAGATCATTGATCTCCCAGTATTGCTGATTGAAGAGCTTCAAAGCTGCTTCGGCACTGCGGCCGTTAATGATTGGCTGTGCGCCCGTTCCATAAGCATCGATAACAATGGGCGCGTTCACCGCACCAGATCCTTGAGGAGCGAGGGCTCCGTTACAAACCGCGCCACGCTTGAGCAGAAGATGATCTCCCCCGCGAAAAGTGAATCCATTGACGGTGGCAAGCGAATTCCAAGGCGAGATGCGTGTCCCGGCGCCGTTCTGGGTCGCAGAACAGTCGAGATAGAAGTTTCTAGCAGACGGCGGGGTAGACGAAATCTGGTTTGAATCGGCATGAAGCACACAAAAACAGAGGAGGGCCAAAGCTGAGATAGTGCTACGGACCAAAATCTTCTGAATGAGATACGACATCAACTCTCTCCCCCTTCAGTCTTGCCGCGGGTTGTCGTGCCTAGTTGTGACCTTCTGTAATGCCTGGCCAGTCGTCGGTTCGGAATGGCGATGCGGGCAGGTCTGCGCTGTTGACGAGATTGCATTCCGGGTCACCCGCCCAGGCGTAACGAACCGCGACCGGCGCGCGAACATCGGGCGACGACACGACGACCGTGTTCCCGTCAACAGTGGCATTGGCCCAGTGATACTTTCTGTCGGTACCGGCAATGGCAAAGCCCTTGAGCGGACCACCTTCACGAGCATGCAAGCCTGTCCCCGGGTGTTTGAAGCTGATTCGGATGTGATCACCGTTTATCTGCATTGAGTCGTAGAGCGGCCCCGAGTACACGATATGCTTGCCGTAGGTTGCGCCCAAAGCCCACAACGCCAGCCTCTCGCCGACTTCGCGCTTCCTGTGAGGGTGTACATTGCCGGGCTCACCCAGATCGATCGTAACGGCCAGTCCGGCGTTCGGGAGGTTGACTGTCATCAGCTGCGCTTCGCGCAGTTCCGCCCACAATGCGTCAGAAGGCTCAGTAGGTCTGGTGCCGAAATTCGGCAACTGCACCACGAGGAATGGAAAATCGCCCTGCCCCCATGTAGCGCGCCAGCTATACATGAGCGCCGGAAGTAGCTTGCGGTACTGATATGCCCTCGACGCGTTCCCTTCACCTTGGTACCAGAGCGCACCTCGGATGACGTAAGGGAGCAACGGTGCAATCATTCCGTTGTAAAGCCCTGATGGCGGTCGCGATGCATCCTGAAGTGGCGAGCTATCTATGGTCAGGCCTGTAAGCGTGCCCTGCGTGAATGGCATCTGCACGCCCCACCCCGCCTGCTTCAGGTCTTTGAACCACACCGTGACGGGTTGCCAATCCCGCATAGCCCGGACAACCTGAGTGCCGTAGTTGTCGAAGTCAGCGACTGTGGGCTGTAACGTGTGAACGCGAAAATGACCATTGCCGCGGACCCAGAACCGTATGCCCGCATATGCGCCGAAATCCACCGGAGACCCATCAGGCTTGAACTTCAGTTCAAGGCGCGAAGACTCCGTGCCGTCCTGCGTTCCCGAGACCTCTGCGGCGTAGCGTGACGACCCTCTCCCGGGCTGGACGAGCGCAAATGCAGATGACGCGCCCTGCGTCCAGTCATATGTCCAGTTGCCGCCCATTAAGTCGCGCGCGAAGCCATCCTCGAAGTTGCTCAACAAAACCGCTGGGGCAGTAGGGTCGTTCGGCAGGATTCGAAATCGTCGAATTCGAGGTCGAATGGCAGGGCCTGCCGTGCAAATTCCCGGACCGAAGGAATCGCCCCGTCCCAGCGCTCAAGGATGGGCGCGAAGTCCGCCTCCGACCGAAGTGCCTCCGCCGCAGTCCACTCTTCGGCCGCTGTCCCCGGCCATGCGCTCTCGATGATCCCTACAGGCACGCCGAGTTTTCTCTGCAACTCACGCGCGAAGTAACAGGCAACAGCAGAAAACTCTCGCGCTGTGTCGGGCGTACACAACTGCCAGGAACCTCCAGCGACGTCGGACTGCGGCTCCAGAGCAATCTTTCTCGGCACCATGAACAGCCGTATTTCGGGCACATTCGCGGTTGGCAGTTCCTTGTCTGCTCCTTCGGACCCCGCGAGCGGGAACGTCATGTTCGACTGGCCCGAGGCGAGCCACACTTCGCCAATCATCACGTCCTTGAATTGCAAGGTCGTGTTGCCCTTCACCTTCATGGTGAATGGCCCTCCCGCATTCATGGCGGGCAACCTCACCGTCCAGTGGCCGTCCGCGCCGGCAACTGTGTCCCGCTCGTTGGCGCCGAGCGTTACCGCGATCTTTTCGCCAGGGGCTGCAGATCCCCAGACCGGGATGTCGCGTCCTTGCTGCAGTACCATGTGGTCGCTGAAGACACGGGGGAGTTTCACCTCGGCCGAAGCGCACATACACAACAAAAGCAGGAGCAAGGCTATAGACCAAACTCGTTGAATAGATCGCAACGCAAGGCGCCGATTGTCGTTCATCGTTGTCCCGTCCATCTCAGTCACTCTTCGAACTTAGTCACCGCGTAAGAGTGAACGTATCCTTCAACTCGATATTGTCGGACGAGGAGCCGATCAGGATCGCGAACTGTCCAGGATCAGCGGTCCATTGTTTCTTTGTGAGGTCGTAATACGACAAAGACCGGCGGTCGATTCTCAACGTGACCTTTTGTGTCTCTCCGGGCTTAAGGTTCACTTTGGCGAATCCCTTGAGCTCTTTTACGGGTCTTGGAACGGAGGCGTGTGTGTCGCTCACATAAAGCTGAGCAACTTCACCGGCTTGCATCGTACCGGTGTTGGTAACATCGAAAGTGACGGTAATCGGCGCGCCAGCGTCGCCAGACTTGGGAGAGATTGCCAGGTTGGCGTACTTGAAAGTGCTGTACGAAAGACCATAACCGAACGGGAATCGTGGCTTGACACTGGCACGATCAAAGTGGCGATAGCCGACAAAAACGCCTTCCTTATACGTGACGCGCTTTTCGCCTTTCTCCGGGTAGTAGCTGTCGAAAACGGCATTATGTTCCCAGCGTCGCTCGAAGCTGGCGGGCAGTTTGCCCGAGGGACTGTATTCTCCAAAAAGAATTTGTGCCAGTGCAGTGCCGGCTTCCTGGCCGGAGTACCACGCATACAGCAGTGCTGGAACGTTGTCGATCCAGCGTGTCATGTCTACATTTCCGCCGGCCGTGAGAACGACGATGGTGTTCTTGTTGACGCTCGCGATCTGCCGGATGAGTTCATCCTGACCTGCCGGCAGCGCAAACGTACGGTCGAAGCCTTCCGATTCGGAATTCTGTTCGAATCCTACGCAGACGATAGCGGCATCAGCCTTCGCCGCTATACCTTTTGATTGGCGGGCTACTTCATCTTCGGCACGAATGGCGCCGAAGCCCACAGTGGCGCCGCCCACGACTTCCATATATTCCAGCACGATCTTGTATCGTTTGCCGGCCTCGAGATAGGCGGTGTAGCTGTTAAGTTTTTCCGAATGGCGCTCCCAATCATCGATAACAAGCTGGCCGTTCAGGTAAAGTCGCACGCCGTCATCACTGGAAACGTACCAACGGTAGTCGCTCGACGTTTGGGGTACGAACTCGCCTGTCCAACGAACGGAAAAGTGATCGACCGGGCCGTTAGCCGTGAAGCTTCCCTCTCCCCAACGGAAGTCCACCTGTTTGTCGACGCGTTTCAGCACAGGAGTACCACGCAGGTCCTGGTTGTCGAAGTACTCTCCGGTCAGGCCCTGCTCACCACTGGTGGATGAAAAC
>JAEZPW010000183.1 GCA_023441255.1 Acidobacteriota bacterium | reverse complement strand
CCGTTACCGCAGCAGCGCGCGGTGATCCTTGAGAATGCACCTGTCCATGACCACGAAGATACCGTGATCGCGAGCCTGCGCGGCTGCCTGCTCGTGCACAACGCCTTCCTGCATCCAAACCGCCGGCACTCTGAGTCGAATAGCCTCTTGTACAATCGGCGGCACGAATTCGGGGCGGCGAAAGATGTCGACTATGTCGATAGAGACTGGCACATCCATAAGGGACGCATATGCTTTCTCGCCCAGGACTTTCTCGACGGCTGGATTCACAGGAATGATCCGGTAACCTTGGCTCTGCATGTACTCGGCAACACCGTAGCTCGGCCGTAGCGGATTGTCGGAGAGGCCTACAACTGCGATGGTCTTCGCTGACTTCAGCAGTTCCGTTATGTGTTCCGACTCAGTTTGCGGCACTCTTTCCCCCAAGACTCTTCGGTGCTTTTGTTTACCGATTCTTGATCCTGTCCCGGTACAACTTGAAAGCCATCTTCCGCACCGTGTCAGCGACATTCTTGTTCATCGAAAGATTCTTCAGGTCAGCGATCGTCAGGTGGGCGAGCAGCGGCACATTCACGTCTATTGGACAGCGTGGATTCATGGTGATGATGCGGATGACGTTGTAGTTCTTCATGAACTTCCGCTTCATCGTGATTCCGCGAAGCACGCTCTCGCTCACATTTTTCATCCCGGCGAAAGTCTCGACTTCGCTGTCGGACAACTTGGGCGACTCCAGCACGGCATTGCTCACAACGCGGGCACCGTCGCGGATGAGAATGAAGCGTTCATCTTTGCTGCCTTTCATGGCGAGCAGCACCCGTTCGCCCACCGAGAGGCGCGCAATCTTCTGGATCACCGACTCACGCTCGGGAGTGGCAAGGTTCATCAATCTGACTGCGGCAGCCGCTGACTGTGCGGACTCAGACAGACCGGCCGGAACTGCCTCCGCTTCTTCTTCGGTGGTGGAACCGAGCAACTGAAAAGGCTGGCGCTCTGCCTCCCTCACCTCGTCAGCATGCTCCCGCAGGTAGCCGGCGACATCAGGATCAGCACTGGCGCGCTCGGGGCCAAACTGCATCGATGCGAGGAGTGCAAAAACCTCATCCGCCTGTTGAGCATTGAGGTTCGGATTCGTACTCAGGACACGCAATGCGGCCTCGGAAGTGAGGACTCTCTCGGAGGCGAGTGCGCCCGCAATTTGTGCCTGCGGCAGCAGTGGCAGCAATTCGACGATGCGTTCGTCGGCAATCTCACGATTTCGCAGCAAGGCCGGCCAGAGCTCCGGACGAAAGTTGTCCGGCGCAGTGATGTAATCCAGCACCTCGCGGGAAGTTGTCGGGTCGGCGGCTATGGTGAGAGCGGAGGCCAGATCCCAGCCGGCCAGAGTCAGCCGCGCCTGCTGGCCAAAGGTCGGGTGCTGGGCGAGACAAACCAGGATTTCCACCATCTCCGCCGAGGGTACCGAGAGCGCACCGCGAGCGGCCGCCCTCATGATGTTGGCTGGCACTGCCGATTGCCTGATCAGGTCGATCATCCGCGGCATTGGCCGTCGACCTCCGCCGAAGAACATTGCGATCCATGACAGCCGCACTCTTTGCCCTTCAAGGCCTCAACGCCCTCCTTCGCAATGATCGGAGTCATGATTAGCCCGGCAACCGGATCTGCCCACCACCACCCTAACAGTGCATTCAGCACCAGACCACCGAGCAAAATCGCGGAAAGATACGCGCAGATGTCGGTCTGACGCGAATCCGCGTGCATCGCATCACTCGACAGGCCGGCGGCAACCCGCCGCTTCGCACGCGCCAGCCAGGGCATCACGATCAATGATGCCGCTGCGATGATCACACCCGGAACGCTCTCCTCCGGCCGCTCGCGCAGATAAAGCGATTTGGCGGCATCGAACGCTACGTAGACGGCAAGCGCGAGAAAGCACAACCCCACAATCCTGAGGGCGACGGCTTCCGCGCGGTCTCTCCGGGCCTCGTCTACGTCTGAGCGCAAGCGCCACAACAGTGCCGCGCCGGACGACATTTCGATGACTGAATCCAGACCGAAACCTACGAGCGCAATGCTCCCGGCGAACAGTCCAGAGACGATCGCCACCACTGCTTCGAGGCTGTTCCACGCCAGCGTAATGTATTCCAACCTGACGCCGGCACCGACATGTTGCTCTCGTGTCACGTATGCACAGGGTTGAACGGGTTATGTGGCCGTTGCGGCCGAGCCGCTTTCGCCGTCGCGGCGCATGACCAGGTAACCGCGGATGAACGGCTGAAGATCGCCGTCGAGTACGCGGTCCACATCGCCCATCTCGACCTTCGTTCTGTGGTCCTTTATCAGACGATAGGGAGCCAGCACGTAAGACCGGATTTGCGAACCGAAGTTGATGTCCAGCTTCGAATCCTCGATCTTCTTGGTCTGGGCGCGTTTCTTTTCCAACTCGTACTCGTATAGACGCGAGCGCAGGATGCTCATGGCGCGTTCGCGGTTCTTGTGTTGCGAGCGCTCATTCTGACAGGCAACGACGATTCCAGTCGGGATGTGCGTCAGCCTTACAGCAGAATCCGTCGTGTTGACGTGCTGTCCGCCCTTGCCGCCGGAACGGTAGGTGTCGATCTTGAGGTCTTCGGCCCTGATGTCGACTTCAATACTCTCGTCGATTTCCGGAGAAACGAAGACACTGGCAAACGATGTGTGACGCCGGTGTGCCTGGTCGAAGGGCGAGATGCGCACCAACCGGTGCACGCCGATCTCGCTCGTGAGCAGACCGTAGGCGTAGTCGCCGGAAACAGAGAACGTGGCCGACTTGATGCCGGCCTCTTCACCCGGCTGGTAGTCGTTCAGCACCGTCTGGAAGCCCTGCCGTTCGGCCCAGCGCAGGTACATCCGCAGCAGCATCTCGGCCCAGTCCTGCGACTCGGTTCCGCCAGCGCCCGGATGGATCGTCACAATGGCGTTGCGCGCATCGTTATCGCCAGAAAGGAGCGTTTCCGTCTCGAGCTTCTCTACCACGGCACGAAGACCATCTATTTCGCGGCGAAGGTCTTCATCGACCTTCTCGCCTTCACCTGCGAGCTCGAAATACGCTTCGATCTCTTCAACGCGACGCCCCAAATCGGCCTCGGTCGCAAGCTCGTCCTCGAGCCGCTTGCGCTGTCGCATGACTGTCTGGGATTTTTCGGGGTTGGACCACAAGTTAGGGTCCGCAGCCAATTTTTCTACTTCGGCAAGCTGTTCACGAAGCTTGGGGACGTCAAAGATACTCCCGTAGGTCGCGCACCTTGGTCTTGAGCGCGGCAAATTCTTGTTCCAGTTCCTCGACCATTTCCAATCCATGTGCCGCCCGGGAGGGCAGCTAATTCGAAAGTCGGGCGCGCAGTCCGAATGCGATCGCCACAAATGAAATTATCGCACACAGGTAAGCGAACCAGTCGCCGTGACGCGTATAGAACGTAGTAGCGGTTATCACGCCGAAGGGCGCGTCCAGAACTGTTCGGACGTCTCGCGGAGCGCTGGCCACGACACGCCCAAGCGGGTCGATCGAAGACGTGATACCTGTGTTCGTTGCCCGCAGCACCCAGCGGTTGTTCTCTATCGCACGCATCCGCACCTGGTTGAGGTGCTGTTCAGGGGCGCCGTAGTAGCCGAACCAGCCGTCGTTCGAAATATTGAAAAAGACGGACGCGCCGTTCGCGGCAAATTGGCGTATTTCTCCGGGAAAAATGGACTCGTAACAGATGAAAACGCCCGCTTTGTATCGCCCGAGGTCGAAGACGTTCCGCGTCGTCCCGGGCACGAAATTGCCGACCTCCCGGGTCAGTTTCGTCACAAAGCTGCCAAGCAGCGCGTGAAATGGAACGTATTCCCCGAAAGGCACAAGGTGGATCTTGTCGTAACGGGCTGCCCAACGCCCCTCGGGCGTGACCAGCGCGGCAGAGTTATAGATATCCTGCGGATTCCGCATCTCCGGATTGGCTTTCGTCCCAACACTTCCAAGTATGACGTATGCGTTCGAGCGTTGCGCTATCTCACTGACCTGATTTCGGAAGACCTCGTCATTGATAAAGAACGGGGCGGGTGATTCAGGCCACACGATCACGCTCGGCAACGGCTCTCCCGGCATGGTATTGGCCTGTGTAGGAACGCTGTCTTCACGCAGGTTGTTGATCGTCTGCTGAAAGTACTCCGGCGTCCACTGGTCGAGAATGGGGATGTTCTCCTGCACCAAGCGCGCGGTTTCGACGCCGGGAACGGCGGGCGGGTGAATGAAAACCGAAAGCTGCACAGTGAGCGCAGCGAGGACCGTTGCGGCGAACAGGAGCGCACGTTGGCGGCGCCGTACCAGAAACGCTGCGGCGAATGCCGAGTTCACCAGCATAATCTCGAATGAAACGCCGTAAACGCCCGTGACAGTCGCGATGCGAGATAGGGGGATGTTGTCTACCTGAACCGTCCCCAGCGGTCCCCACGGGAATCCGAGGATCTTTGTTTTGTAGATCTCAACCGCCACCCAAAGGAATGGACTCGCGATCAGCGCCCGGGTGAGGCTGGAACGGCGCTCTTTTTGGCGTCCAATTACGAGCGCAAACAATAGACCGAACAGGCCATTGTTGGCTCCGAGCGCCAGACAGAACAGGATCAGCACCCCAAACGACGTGATCGTGTCCAATCCGCCATACCGGTGCATGACGTGAAAGATCCAGAAACAGGTTCCCGCAGACCAGACGGTCCCGGCCACCCAGGCCAATAAAAAGCCCTGCAACGCGCCTGCGGGAACAAGAGTTCGCCCCATCGACTCAGGGATCTGAACTGTTCTCGACGTGGAAGTTCTCGACAGTGCGACTATGAGCGGTGCCACCGCTATCCAACAAAGAAAGTAAAGGTTGGGCGAGGGAAAAATGAGCGACTGCAGAATACCTGAAGCGATGGCAAGCAGCCACGCTCTGCTATCGACGTTGCGCACGGTGAAAGTTTAGCAGAGCAGCTGTCTCGAGTTCGTAGGTGAGACTCTGCGAGTCATGTAGGATAAGATGAAGCGAAACCGCCACTAACCGCGAAATAATTGATTCTGCGATGCCAGAAGCGTACACTCGAACGGTTTTCGTCGGTTCAAATTGAGAACTGAGGGTCCGGCCTTCGTCGCTGACGGTGTTGCCGTGAGACCCACAATCGACCAGGGATGAAGCAGACGCCTTCGCCGCTGTTGCCGCAATCCGACCGGGTGCGCATCGTGGTCGCCAGCTCAGTGATGCTCACGTTCATCACCTACTGGCGAGCCGCCGCCGTTATTCTCAACGATCTGGGCTCCTCTGCCTTTTATGCCGGCGGCATTGCCGAACAGGCATTCGGCCCCACCGCGCCCTGGTTCATCATCGCGGTCATGCTGTTCTCGTTCGCGGTCCGTGCCGTTTACGTCGAGAGTTGCTCGATGTTTGTGCGTGGGGGCGTATACCGCATCGTCAAGGAAGCCCTGGGTGGCACCCTGGCGAAAGTCGCCGTCTCGGCACTGATGTTCGACTACATACTGACGGGACCGATCTCTGGCGTATCTGCGGGTCAATACATCGGCGGATTGCTGAATGAGCTTCTGCTTGCGGCCGATCATGCGGGCTTCGTTCCCGTGGCAGTACACCGATTTTTCGGCGGCACTCCTCACATCACCGTCAATG
>JAEZPW010000331.1 GCA_023441255.1 Acidobacteriota bacterium | reverse complement strand
AAGTTCCAGCGTCTGGTAAACCGTGCGCAGCTCATGAAAGCCGTCGTCACGGCGCTGGCCGATGTACAGACCAATATTGATTTTTGCGAATGACCTAACGGATGTGGCCATGGAACCACGATTGTAGCGTTTCGCGGTGCGCGTTTCGAGTTTCCTGTTAGCGCCGCCGCAAGGCCCTCAACGCCCCACCTACGGTCGAAACGCCCATTATGCTGGTGAGCAACAAATAAGCCATCCCGTAGGGCAACAGCACGCAGGCTCCCACCAGCACCGGCCGATGCACCGGAACGTATAGCTTTATCGCGTAACCGATCGCCGCCGCTATCACCGCTGCTCCCCAAAGCTTTCCGACGCGCACCGCCGAGTAAGGCACCACCCCAATGCGCTTGTGCAGCGAGCGCCGCAGCAGTACGAACTCCAGCCATCCCGCGATACCCGCAGACAGCGTCAATCCGGCTACGCCCCAGCGCCGGTCGATACCAAGCATGGGGGGCAGCGGCAGTGCGAACAGGTATCCCAATGTAACCGTCAGCGCGATCCTGATGATGGCAAAATTCAGCGGCGTGCGTGTATCACGCAGTGCATAAAAGCCCGACGAGTAAAGCCGCCCCATGGTCGAAGCCAGCAGTCCCACGCCCGATCCGGCCAGCACGCCCCACGCCCAGTTCACGTCTCTCGCGCCGAACTGTCCCGAGCGATAGATAGTTGCTGCCACCACGTCACCAAGCAGCAGGAACGCCACCGCCGAGGGCACCACGAAGTACGAAATCTGCTCCAAGCCCTGGGCCATCCGACGCCTGAGCGTCGCGGCCACTTCTTCGGCGCTGCCCAGCGCGCTCGACATCGCCGGCAGTTCCGCCGCCGACACCGCCATCCCGAACAGGCTCACCGGTAGCGCATTCAGTGTCTGGGCGTATCCGAGCACGGCCACTGCGCCGTTCGGCAGATAACTTGCCAGCAACTGGTCCACGTAGGCGCTGATCTGCACCACGCCGCGGCTCGTGAATACCGGGAAGAAATTCCTTACCACGGTACGCACGTGTTCGGAGCCGAAGCGCAGGTGTACCCGCAGCGGCCATAGAAATCGCAAGACCACGGGCAGCTGCACCAGGAATTGCAATCCGCTGCCCGCCACCGAGGCCCACGCCACGACTACCACCAGGCTGTTCTCCGGAAGGTGCGCGCCCTTCCAGATGAACACCGCCACCAGTATCGCGTTCCATGCCACCGGTGCCGCGTACGACAGGAAGAACTTGCGATGGCTGTTCAGGATCCCCAGGCACCACGCCGAGAACACCAGCAGTCCTGCGCCCGGAAAGAGGATGCGCACCAGGCTGATCGTGAGGAGCCGCTTGTCACCGTGAAAACCCGGTGCCACGGCATCGATCAACCAGGGGGTGAAGATGATCCCGAGCGCCACGATCACCGAGGTCGTCAGGAACAACAGGCTGAAGATCGCCTCGGCCAGTTCCGAAGCTTCCTCATGCCGGCCCTCGGCGTCCAGCCGGGCATAAACAGGAATGAAAGACGCCGACAGAACCCCTTCGCCGAAAAGATTCTGTAGAAAGTTCGGGATGCGGAATGCCGCCCGGAACGCGTCAGCCGCGTCCGAGGTTCCCAAATAATGGGCGAAGGCACGCTCGCGTATAAGTCCGGCGATGCGGCTCAGCAGCATACCCGCGGCTACCATCACAGCGGCCGCGCGCGTTCCCGAGCGCTTCGACTGGCTGCCCGATTTCACAGTTACCTGGGAGTCACTCACGCTGCCGCGATTGTAAACGCCAGAGCAGCACGTGACGAGAGGCAGAAAACCTTAACTTGTCCTTCGAGAACCACAGTGATTTGGCCTCGCGTATGGGGACGGGGCTGTGCCCCGTCCCGCCCCCGAATCTGGGACCGTTTTGGACGCGCAGCTTGCGATTTCAGCCAACTATCCCCGGCCACATGCATCCTTAACGGTACAAACCTATACAGGGAGGTTGATGAGAACGGAAAGTCGTGCCGATTTCGGCACAGAACAAATGCCCGCTTCCCCTGTGGTCAAGGAATTTGGCGCGTGACTCGCTGCGGCTCACCGCCAATCCCGGGGAGGTCGACAAGCCAGCAGCCAAGGCGCACTTTCGGGTGCGCCTTTTGTCTTTGCCCTGCCGTATGCGTCCAAAACTCTCCCTGTTCCAGGCAGCAGCTCTCGATTCATAGCTGCCGTCCGAAATCCCGCCAGCACCTGCTCGCATCTCCAGAAACTTCGTATTGGGATAGAACGCAGTAACTCGGGACAGCAGCGCAGTAATTCGGGACCAACGGCATTCGTAACGCCGCTTTGGCCGCACTACTTCAACCGTAGGAGGTGCTGAATGAAGCGGAACGGAACGTTGCTCCTGACCGTACTCTCGTTCACAACCATGCTGGTCTTTGCTACCTCAGTGGTCGCTCAGACCAAGTACAACATCAATACGCTTGCGGGCAAGGTAGCCTCGGTCCACGGCACAGCAGGCCTGCAGATCCGCATGTCAGCCTTCCTCGAGCAAGAGGCGGAAGAGGGGAATGCCAATTTCACTCCGGCCGCTCCGATTTCCCCTACCTTCGTGCTTTCCAGTCCTCTGGACGGCAACACCATCCTTCCACCTGACGTGACCGTTAACCGGGACACCGCCGCAGCGCCCCAGAACGAGACTGCCATTGCGGTCGATCCCAACAATCCCAACCGCATCGTTGGCGGCGCCAATGACTATGTCACGCGCACCTGGACCTGCATGATCTCCGGAACTCCATGCAGCGCGCTCGGCGACGGCTACTCCGGGACGTACTTTTCTAATGACGGCGGCGCGACCTGGTGCTGTGCCTCGAACCTGAACGGCACCAGCATCGGCACCCTTATTCCCGGCGTCGAGCATCTGGTGGGCGGACCCTATGACGCGGGCGGAGACCCTGCCGTCGCCTTCGACAGCCGCGGCAACGTTTACTACGCCGGCTTGGGATTCGATCGCTTAGCGCCTCCCAACACGGTTGCCGTGAACAAGGGCACGTTCAACGGCAGCGGTCGGCTCACGTGGGGAGCGCCGACGTTCATCAACGCCACTACCTCTCCCTCGACGTTGAACGACAAGGAATGGATAGCAGTGGACTCGAACGTGAACAGTCCGTTCCGCGACCGTATCTACGTCACCTGGACGCGCTTCATCTTCAGCGCCGGTACCGGGGCCTACGTGCAGTCGCCCATTGCGGTTTCCTATTCCAGCGACGGCGGCCGGACCTTTAGCACCCCGCAGTTGATCGTCGGCAACGTGCTTTATGGCCAGGGTTCGCGTCCCGTCGTGGCTAAGGATGGAACGGTCTACGTTTTCTGGGACGGCTCCACCCGCCGTGCCACGCTTGACAGCATCTGGGTGGTGAAATCTACCGATGGCGGCGTCACGTGGAGCAAGCCCGTGGCGGTCTCGCAGCTGGTAGATATCATCCCGATCGCGAACACGGCGTTCCGGAACAACAGCTATCCGGCGGCTGCCGCGGCCCCCGATGGCACGATCTACGTCAACTGGTCATCCTTGGTGAGCGACTCCACCGGTAACCTCTGTCCCGGCTTCACCAATACTGGTTGCCATGCTGCTGTGTTCTACAGCAAATCAACCAACAACGGCGCTACCTGGTCTGCTCCGGCGCTTGCATTCCCCGGGGTGGACGCGTCCAACCAGACTCCCATCGGCTACCCGGTCGCGCAGCCCAGCGGAGGTACACTCACCGCGCCGACCCCACGCCGCGTCGACACCTTGTTCCCGGCGCTCGCCGTCTCCCCGACGAACGGTCACGTCTACATGTCGGCCTACGCCGCTGACGTGGTCTCTCCCTGGCAGACCTGCGCAAGTGGCCCCGCGCCGCCGGTCGGCAGGATCACCTGCGACGTGCTCGGGGATTACATCCACAATGCGCGCCTCGACTACGTCGTTCGCGACTTGACGACCAATATCACGCAGACTGTCACCACTCATCCCATCAACACGCGTAACGGCTTCGGCGGTGGGTTCTTCGGAGACTACACCGACCTCGCTGCCGGCTCGGACAACCGATTCCACGCGTTCTGGACCGACAGCAACAACAAACAGGACGTGGTCTGGTTCTACGGCTTCCAGTTCGTGCCCACCCCCATCAATCAGGAGGACGTAGCTACCGCATCAGGACTTTTCTGAACGCCGAGTTAAGAGAGACCGGCTACAACAGCAGAAAGGGCGCGACCCAGTCG
>JAEZPW010000329.1 GCA_023441255.1 Acidobacteriota bacterium | reverse complement strand
AATCTGTGCATTCATCCTGAGCGAAGCGAAGGATCTATGCATTTCGCGCGCCCCACGCCTAGTTCCCGCCGGCAGCACCCTCCCTTACCGCGGCGGCTCCGCCGGCTTCGGCTCCGGCTTCTTCGCCGCGCCATTCGGCACATTGCTCACACGCATAGCGCCGTTCCCGTTCACGCCGACGCTCGGCTGACCATTGTTCGGCCGCTGCGGCGCTCCGCCAGCCTGGTCGGTAACCTTCTGTGCCGTTCCGGTCTGCGTCGCCGCACTACCCGCCGCCGTTTGCGGTGGCGTTGTGCCATTGGCCCCAGTCGCACCAGCGCCGGCCGTCGCGCCTTGTTCCGGCGGCTTCACGGGTATCGACGGGAGCCGCTCTGCGAGAATCTCGGCAGCCCGTCGCGGGTTTTCCGGCAGAAGATCCGGCTGCCGGTCTGAAACCTTCGTGATCACCAGCACCTCTTCAACACGGTCCAGTCTGGCTGCGGGCTTCACTCGGATATTCAGGAACATGTCTGTTCCCGGATCAACCGACAGCACTCGCCCGACCGGCAGGCCCTTCGGAAATATCCGGTCGCCGCCGCTGGTTAGCACCATCTCGCCGACTTCGACCTTCTCATCCCCCATGATGTAGTGGAGCATGGAGTCTCCGCCGGGCGTTCCCTTGAGTATTCCCTGTAGCCTCGATTTCTCCAGCAGCGCACCCACACCGCTTGTCGGATCGTTGATCTCCAATACCTGCGCTGTCGATGGGAATGTCTTGATGACCTTGCCCACCACTCCCATCGGGGTGACAACGGCCATATCGGGCTTCAGTCCGTCGTTGTCTCCCTTGTCGATGAACAGGATTCTCGAGCTCTCGCTACCGCTGGTGCCGATGACCTGCGCAGCGACTGTTTCCGAAATGTACTGTTCCTTGAACTTCAGCAGCGCCTGCAGTCGCTGAGCCTGGCTGGCATCCTGAGTAAGGCGGATTTGCTCCATGCGCAGCCGCATGTTCTCGTTTTCGAGCCGCTCGTTCTCTGTTCGCAGGCTGCGGACTGCAAAATACGAGTGCCAAGTGTCATGCAGCCAGTCTGTCGTATGGACAAGGCCCTTCTGCACAGGCGTAATCGCCCGCACAGTCCATATCTTGATCAGCGACACCGGACCCGCCTCGCTGGGCCGTTTCACCTGTACGCCCAGCGCAACGATCTGCACAAACAGCACCGCTGCCAATACCCACAGGTTCTTATGTCTGCTGACAATCTTGTCCATGACTGCGAATTTCTGGTTTCTTGTTTCTGGTTTCTAGGTCCCTGTGGGTTCCGCATCCTTCAGCGAAGCGAAGGGTGGGTCCGAACGCTACGTGTCCGTTACTAACAGCTATAGCTACTAGCTAATGGCTAACAGCTAATTCTCTCCCCCGCGCACGTACGAAAGCGAGCCTCTGATAACTAGAAACCAGAAACTAGAAACCAGAAACTCGCTCTTCCCCTACTCGATCGAAATCTTCCTGAGCAGTTTGAAGTCGCTCAGCATCTTGCCGGTCCCCAGCACCACGCTGGCCAGCGGATCGTCTGCGATCGAAACCGGCAGCCCCGTCTCTTCACGGATGCGCTTGTCCAGGTTCTTCAGCATGGCGCCGCCGCCGGTCAACACGATGCCGCGGTCGCTGATGTCGGCGCTCAACTCCGGAGGCGTCCTCTCCAGCGCGACGCGAATGGCGTTCATGATCGTGCTCACGCACTCGGTCAGCGCCTCACGGATCTCGCTATCATCGATCGTAATCGTCTTCGGCACGCCCTCGATGAGGTTACGGCCTTTCACTTCCATGGTCATCGGCTTGTCCAGCGGATACGCCGACCCAATCTCAATCTTGATCTGCTCTGCCGTGCGCTCGCCGATGAGCAGGTTATATTTGCGCTTCAGGTAATTCATGATGGCTTCGTCCATCTGGTTACCTGCCATGCGCACCGACCGCGAATACACGATGCCCGAGAGCGAAATCACCGCGATGTCGGTCGTCCCGCCGCCGATGTCCACGATCATGTTGCCGCTCGGCTCCGTGATCGGCAGGCCCGCGCCGATGGCCGCAACCATCGCCTGTTCCACCAGGTGCACTTCGCTCGCCTTCGCCCTGTAAGCCGAGTCCATCACCGCTCGCTTCTCTACCTGCGTGATCTCAGAAGGCACGCCGATCACGATACGCGGGTGCACCAGCACCTTGCGGTTGTGCGCCTTCTGGATGAAGTAGTTCAGCATCTTCTCCGTAACTTTGAAGTCGGCGATCACGCCGTCCTTCATCGGCTTGATGGCGACGATGTTGCCCGGCGTGCGGCCCAGCATCTCTTTCGCCTCTTTCCCTACCGCCTCGACCTCGCCCGTGTTCTTGTTGATGGCGACGATCGACGGTTCGTTCACGACGATTCCCTTGCCCTTTGCAAACACCAGCGTGTTCGCCGTGCCAAGGTCGATCGCCAGATCGCTCGAGAACATGCTGAACAACGACCGCAGGTTCGCGAAACGCGAGCTATGAAATCCGTTCGATGACATCTGACTTCTCTCTCCGAACTTGCTTTACTTCCGAAACCTTGTAGCGCCGGTGCCCTCACCGGCGGGCCCCACTTGTCAAGCGGTGGGCCGGGTGCCATCCACACTCCGCTTCCGACGGAACTGGCCGCAACTTACCCCTGCGGACCGCATGCGCCCAAACCTCTCCCGCGCCTGCTCTTCTGCTATTGCGAGATTGTTAAACCGTGGGGTCTACAGCTCTGATTCTATTCCAAGTAGCCGCTTGTTGCGCGGACCTAGGCGAATTATGCCTCTACTTAAGGCGAAACCTTCTAACCACTCGTCCCAACACCAAAGTCACCCCAAACCGCGATGGCCAGATGCCGCGATACTTCTCAGTCAATCACCACTTTCTTCTGCTCGGTCTTTACCGCGCCCTTCGTGTTCTGCGCCGTAACAGTGATGATATTTTCGCCCTTGGGCAATGGCGTCGTGAAAAAGCCGAAAGTGCCGTCCGCTTCCACTACCGCTTCGTGGCCATTCACCATCACTCTCGCGCCAGGCTCAGTCTTGCCCTTCAGTTCGATCATGTGGCCGTGCTGCACCAGCGGTTCTAAATCCAGCGACAGCGTTGTGTTCTCGGCAACCCTCGCCAGAACCGTGAACTGGTTGCGTTCGCTCTCGACAGACTCTCTGCCTGTATTGTCCACCGACGTGATGACCCAGTAGTAACCGCCTTCTTTCAGCCCCGGCACGCGCAGCGTGGTGTCCTTCACCACCCTGTCCAGCACGGTCGAAGAAAAGTACGGATTTTTCGAGACTCTGATTCTGTACCCTCGCGTGTTCGGTACCGGCGTCCAAGTGAAATCAACAAACTTGGAGGCCGCGTTCGTATAGACCGGCGCCATATTAGCCGGCTGAATCAGCGTTGGAGGACCGATCTGCTTCTCCTTCGCCATGCGTGGCGAATTCGCACCGAAGCTCACCTTTTCCCAATTCGAGAGTGCGACCGCTTCCGTTCCGCGCGTCACCACGCCGGAACCGCGTTTTAACAGGATCTCGTGCTGATCGGCCTTCGGGTCGTTGTGCACCATCGCCGAAGACTGCGGAGCCAGCGCAGCGCTCGCGCCCGCCACCCGCACTTCAGATTTCGAACCCGACGTGTACGTCGCCGTCGCCAGGTCCACCGTTCCCGTGGTCACCTGTACGGCAACTTGCGTCTGCTGTTGAGAGTTCGTCGAGTTCTCCTCGACGACGATGAGGGAGTCCTGCTTGATCGTGTAGTTCGTCTGGTCTGCGAAAACGATCTTCGCCAGCCCCTCAGACGACGTTTGCACTACATCGCCCTTCTCCAGCTTCAGCCCGTAATCGGCCTGCACCCACGTGTTGCTGTTCGCCTTCTTCACCCGAACCGCGCCTTCGATTTGCGTGAATTGTGCCTGCTGGTCGCCCTCCAGAGCGGAGGTCTTTACAGGTGCCGTGAGTCCCGTTTTTTCAAGCAGCTTGAAAAACATGGCGCTGCTCATCTTTACGGGTGCAGACTCAGGAAATACGAAATAGAAGACACAACCCACCAGTAACAGAATGACCATGATGAACATGGCCACACTGCGGTAGGTCACCGTCATCCACGAGATGAGGAACTCGGAATTTTTTTTCCGCGCCACGGGCGTAAGTTGTACCGGAATTCCAGTGCTGCCGAGAGTACCATACGCCATTGCAGACGCGGAATAGGGTAAATAGCTTGATACCCCACCACCTTCGGTACGGCTCATAGCTCATGGCTGACGGCTAACGGCTGATGGCTCATGGCTGACAGCTGACGGCTGATGGCTCATGGCTGACACCTGATGGCTGACGGCTGATGGCTCATGGCTGACAGCTGATGGCTGATGGCTGACGGCTGATGGCTGGCTTCTACCCGCC
>JAEZPW010000315.1 GCA_023441255.1 Acidobacteriota bacterium | reverse complement strand
CGCGCTGTTTGCGGGATGTCAGGATTTTCGCCACCGACTGGCCCACTGTTCCGAATCCTGCGATTGCCACCCTCTTCAGCTGTGCAGCGTCGCCCAACTGCCCGTGCGAACGACCGTTACTCCGCACCTCATCGGCCGGCTTCCCTGGTATGTCTTCCGCCGTGTCATACTGCCCGCCCAACCCTGATGCCGCCACTCGCGTCTCCTTGCTTAGCTAAGCGTTTGCCCTGCCACCCTCGAACGTCGCCTGGACCCCAAGATCCAGCCCTAGATCACCGTTGTCGAAAAGCGCGGCGTGCAACTGCCGCGCCGCTGCTGCCATGTGCACCTCATCCACTACCAGCGCGATGTTGCTTTTGCTCGCGCCCTGCGAAACCATGCGCACATCCACTCCCTGCAGCGCGCCAAATACTCGCGCGATTACGTCCGGTGATGCGAAAAGATTCTCGCCCACCACGCACACGATCGCCTTGCCCGCCTCGTACTCCACCTGCCCGAGTTGTGCGAGTTCGGCCCGGATCTCGTCCGCTTTGTCCCCAACAGCGACCGCAACAGACACGCTGTTTTCCGCGCTGCAGACGAGTTCCAGGTGTTTTCCGTTTCGATCGAACACGTTGAATACGTTCTGCAGAAAGCCTCTCGGGTCAGGAGACCGTTCCCCGCTCACCCCGAAAACCGAAACGCCCTTCTTCCCTGCAACGGCCTTCGCCCGGTGCCCCCGGCCCGCACCCTGCCGGGTAATGCGCGTCGTAGGTCCTCCCGGGTTGAACGAATTCAAAACGTGAACCGGAATGTCCTTCTCGATCGCCGGAACAAGCGTGGCCGGATGGACCACTTTCGCTCCGAACCACGCCAGTTGCGCCGCTTCCTCAAAGCTCACTTCATCGACGGTCTGGGCGTCAGGACATATCCTCGGGTCGCACGTCATGATCCCGTCCACGTCCGTCCAAATCTCCACGCGCTCCGCTTCCAGGCACCGCGCAATGATGGCGGCTGAAAAATCAGACCCGCCCCGTCCGATCGTCGTTGTTGTCCCGCTGGACGTTGCTCCTATGAAGCCGCCCAGAATGGGCGTAATCCCGCGTTCGAGCAGCGGAACAACCCTCTCCGTCAGCGCGGCTTCCGTGCGCGTCATCAACGGCCATGCCCGCGTGTGTTGCGCATTTGTGACCACGCATTTCCGCGCGTCCACGAATTCCGCCTTCACACCTGCCGTCTCCATCGCGGCCGCAATGAGCCTGCTCGAAACCAGTTCGCCCGTGGCCAGCACTGCGTCCGTCGTACGCGGTGAAAACTCCCGCAAGGCATCCGTGCCCCGAAGCAGTTCCTCGAGCTTCGCCAAAAGCGCCTCAAGGTCCCACACCGCGGGATGCTGGTTCTGCACAGGGCCTTTGCGCGACTGGGCCGGCCAGGTACGTGTGCGCAGGGAAGCTGTTCCCAGCAACTCGGCGGCGATCGCCATCGTCCGCGCCCTCAGCTCAGCCGTCTTGCTCAGTGCCGCTCTCAGATTTCCGCTCGCGGCCAGACGTCCGGCAGCCAGCAGTTCGTCCGTCACCCCGGCGAACGCGCTTACCACAACCACAACTTGTTTATCGGGCGCCGCCCCGTGGCCTCCGGCGTTGCCGGCCGCGCGACCGCGAACGATCTCGATCACCCGGCTTATGGCGTCCGCGTCAGCTACCGACGTACCGCCGAACTTTGCAACGATCATGTTGAGTCCTATTCTCTGTCGCCTAAATCCTCATCCCTGGTTCTCTGCTACCTAACTCTTCCCCTACCTGGGTACCCTGCCTGGGTGCCCCACGTTCCGCGAAGCTAACGTGGGGACTTCTGCGCAATCTGAGACTCCAGCCCCGTGATCCCCAGCGCCCGCTCCAGCAGCGGAAACAGCTTTTCCGGCTCGGCCAGGAACGCGTCGTGCCCATGACCACTCACGATCTCGTCGTACTCGCAGTCCACCCCGGCGGCGCTCAGCTGCCCCGCAAGCTTCCGGACGTCTGCCGCCGGAAACAGCCAGTCCGACGAAATCCCCACCAGCAGCACCGCAGCCTTGATACGCCGCAATGCATCGTCATCCGATACGAATCCGCGTGCGAAATCGAAATTGTCCATCATCTTCGTGATCGTGATGTACGAGTTCGCGTCGAACCGCCTGACGAAAATCTCGCCCTGGTAGTCGAGGTATCCCCCCACATCGAACCGGCCCTGCTTGCTCGCGTAGGGAGCTTCGCCGGTCCTGTTCGGCCGCCGTCCGTACCGTTCGTCGAACAACTCCGCACTCTTGTACGTGCACATGCCGATTGCGCGTGCCAGCGCAATTCCGCGCTTCGGCCCGGCTCCGGTGTAGTGGCTCAGTTCCGTTCCGCCCTTGAACGCCCGGACACCTCCGCCCTTCGCTGCCGCACCGTCTGCGACTCCTGTGTGGGGACGGGGCTGAGCCCCGTCCCGGCCCTCCTCAGGAGAAGTGTCGTAGTACCATCCACCGCGAAATTCTGGGTCGAGCATGATCACCTGCCGTTGCAGGTGGTTCTGCGCCAGGCCCATCGCCCCCAACCTTGAAGCGCCGATGCCGATACACCGCTCTACTCGCTCCGGATACTGAATCGCCCACTCAAGCGCCTGCATGCTGCCGATCGAAGCACCCATCACCGCGCGCAATCGCTTCACGCCGAGGTGATCCATCACCGCCGCCTGCGCCCGCACCGAATCACGTATGCTTACCAGCGGAAACTCTGGCCCCCAAACCTTCCCGGTCGACGGATTGACGCTCGTGGGTCCGGTCGTTCCATAGCACGACCCGAGCACATTCACGCCGATCACGCAGTCCTGCGAGAGATCCAGGATGGCCCTCGCCGAAACTCCGTCCGAACCAACCGTCCGCCTTACGAACAGTTCGCCCCACCAGTCCGCCACGCGCGCCGACCCCGACAATGCATGACACACCAGCACAGCATTGCTGCGATCCTCATTCAGCTTGCCGTAGACGGCGTAGTGGACCACTGCAGGCCGCAGTTCCACCCCGCACTCCAACGCGAAGCTCCCGATCGTCAGATCGCCCTCGAATGTTGGTTCCAAACCCATTCAATTCCCCATGGTCTTAACAAATCTCGTACAACCGGGGGTCATCCTGAGCGAAGCGAAGGACCTATGCATTTCGCTCCGCTCACGGGACCCATCTCGCGCCAACTACACCGCCACCTTCTTCGCGACACCCCGGGTGGCGTTCCTCAACGCCTGGTCCAGATCTTCCAGAATGTCCTCAATGTCCTCGATTCCCACCGACAGCCGAACCAATTCCGGCGTAACGCCAGTATCTTTCTGCTCTTGCTCGCTGAGCTGCTGGTGCGTGGTCGACGCCGGATGGATCACCAGCGACTTCGCGTCGCCGATATTCGCCAGCAGACTGAACAATTGCAGCGAGTTGATGAACTGCTTGCCTGCCTCGTATCCGCCGCGAATTCCAAACGTGACCAGCGAACTCGCACCTGTCGGCAGATATTTCTGCGTGAGCGCGTGATAACGCGAAGACGGAAGCCCCGGGTAGTTCACCCATTCCACGTC
>JAEZPW010000256.1 GCA_023441255.1 Acidobacteriota bacterium | reverse complement strand
CTTCATTCTCACTAAGGGGGGCGGCAGCGAAGGGTTGGGTTTTGCTATACCGGCGCCTGTCGTTGATTTCGTTTACCGAAGCCTGCGGGAGAAGGGCCACGTGGACCATGTTGAGATTGGCGTACTGGCGCAAACAATCACACCCACGATGGCGGCGGGACTCGGTCTCCGCCAGAACTGGGGCGTGGTGGTCGTCGACGTCATACCACACGGGCCGGCGGCCGCAGCAGGCATCAAGCGCGACGACGTCATTCTGGCAGTAGATGGACACCCCATGCTCGGCCTGACGGGGTTCGCCGCAGTGCTCTACCGGCACATGCCCGACCAGGTCGTCAAGGTCGATGTCCTGCGGGGAACGCAGAAGCTGTCGTTCAACGTGCCGGCCGTCCTGGTGCGCGACCGCACGGACGAGCTAGCAGACGTGTCAGACCCGGCCAAAAGCCACGTCGAACGCCTCGGCATTCTGGCGCTCACTTTCGACGAAGACCTGCGTGCCGCGCTGCCGAATGTACGCATCGGAAGTGGCGTACTCGTCGTTGGACGGGCCCAGGGGTTCAACTCCGTCAGCAATGGCCTGCAGCCCGGTGATCTGATCCACTCGCTGAATCGCACGCCTGTCGAGTCCGTCGATCAATTGCGGTCAGCGCTGGCTAACCTCAAACCGGGTGACGCGACGGTGTTGCGCATCGAGCGGCAGGGGCAACTGCAATACGTCGCATTCGAGATGGAATAACTCCGCGATCGTAAGCGGACCTGCGCAATTAGCAAAAGCTAAGAGCTTTGGACGACAAGTGAGGCGATATCAATGGCAAACGAAGTAAGAAGAGTAGCGATCAATACCGGCGGCGGTGATGCGCCCGGGCTGAACGCCGTAGTTCACGGGGCGGTTTGTGCGGCGCGCGGCTTGGGATGGCAGATTTTCGGCATTCGCGACGGCTACGACGGATTCCTGGAACCAGAGAACTATCCTGACGGCGGCCTGATCGAACTCAAGCGTTCCACTGTACGTGACATCTCTCACACGGGCGGCACGATCCTGGGAACGACCAACCGAGGCAATCCTTTCTGTCGTCCGACGAAGCAGCCGGATGGAACGATGAAGGTGGTTGATCGTTCCGACGAACTGGTCGAACACTTTTCCAGGAACAAAATTGACGCGCTTATCGCGGTCGGTGGCGATGGCAGCCTGAGCATTGCGCACCAGTTGCAGAAGAAGGGCCTGTGCGTGATCGGTGTTCCTAAAACGATCGACAACGATCTCGAATCGACCACGCTCACATTCGGCTTCAATACAGCCGTGTCATTTGCCACCGAGTGTATTGACCGGCTCCATAGCACAGCGCTCGCGCACCATCGGCTCATAGTTGTGGAAGTCATGGGGCGTTATACAGGATGGATCGCGATCCACGCCGGTTTGGCGGCAAGAGCAGACGCCATTCTCATTCCGGAAATCCCGTATGACATTGAGAAAGTGGCAGCGCACCTTTGCCGGAAGCACCGCGCAGGCAAACCCTATTCAATCGTGGTGGTCGCTGAAGGAGCTAAACCACTCGGCGGCGATGTAAGTGTTGTTAGTCGCGAGTTGGGCCGGGCGGAGCGATTGGGCGGCATCGGCGAAACTGTCACAGCGCAGCTTCAGCAGCTCACCGAAAAAGAGAGCCGGTGCGTCGTACTAGGACACCTCCTGCGCGGCGGGTCGCCAACGGCGCTCGATCGCGTACTGGGGCTTACGTTCGGTGCCGGTGCCATCGAAGCGCTCGCCCGGGGCATGAACGGGGTGATGGTGGCGCTGCACCCGCCGGTTGTCGACTTCGTTCCCATCGAGGAGGCCATCGCAAAATTGCGGCTGGTACCCACGGATGGCGAGTTTGTCCTTACTTCCCGTGCGCTCGATATCTCTTTCGGAGACGCCGATTGCTTTGAGTCGGACCGCCTGCATCGGCAGCCACGGCTTTGATCCCTTATGTGTTTCGCGCCCTAGTGCCAGTTTAGGCTTGGTTCCGGCCGGACGCTGAGTTCAGGATGAATGCGATCCTCCAGTTCGTTGTCAAGCATGGCTACAGCATCCTGTTCGCTGCGGCGTTCGCTCACCAAGTCGGTTTCCCGATACCGGGACCCCTGTTTCTGGTTGCCGCCGGAGCGCTCGCGGCCGCAGGCAAACTAGGCATCTTCGTCGCGCTCGGTCTTGCTGTAACGGCGTGCGTTCTGGCGGATTGGTTATGGTTTGAAGCAGGTCGGCGGCGCGGCGACAGGGTGTTGCATTTCATTCACCGGTTTTCGCGAGATCCTGACGCCCACGATCGCAGGGCCAAACGAGTCTTTACCCGGTATGGAGTTCCGCTTCTCGTCATTGCCAAGTTCGTCCCGGGGCTGGACGCCGTTGCCCCTCCGCTGGCCGGGACAGCACGCACAAGCAGGCTACGGTTCCTGGCCCTTGATGCCGTTGGCGCCTCTCTCTATTCAGGGACCTATGCCGTACTGGGCTATGTTTTCAGCCACGACTTGAACCGTGCTGTTGCGTACGCCGGCAGAGTGGGGACATTCGTAGCCGGGATCACGTTTGCGGCACTTTGCATCTACGTCGGCCGCGAGCTCGTTCAACGATATCGCCGCATGAGAAAGCTCCGATTCTTGCCAGCTGATCCGGATGGGGTGCGGGCCCCCAAGGCCGAATATTCGAAGAAACAACAAAGATTCTGCGGAGCTCCGCTCCTTAGAGGTTGAAGGAAATAGACATGAGCATTAACGCTGCAGTAAAAGAGCAGGCGTCTTCGGATGGCGCCAGACTCCTCAACACCCGTTACGGATGCGGTCCGGTGCAGTTTGCCGGAACGAATGATGCGCTCTATGAACGGCATCTGCTGTTTGATAACGGCGTCGAATTGGCGGCGGCCACTGCGCGTGACCAGTTTGAGGCGCTTGCACGTTCCGTGCGCGACATTCTGTCTCAGCGATGGCTCCTGACAGGGAAGACCTACGATGAGCGAAATCCTAAGCGGCTCTACTATCTCTCGATGGAGTTTCTCATTGGCCGCTCGCTCACAAACAACGTTACAAATCTTCTGCTCGCGCCGCTGGCGTACCAGGTCATCCAGGACAGGAGACTCGACTTGCTCGACATATTGGAGCAGGAGCCAGATGCAGGTCTGGGCAACGGCGGCCTCGGACGTCTCGCAGCCTGCTTCATCGAATCAGCCGCGACTATGCAGCTCCCCGCCATGGGATACGGACTGCGATACGAGTACGGCATCTTCAAGCAGTCGATCCGCAACGGATGGCAACAAGAAATGCCGGATAACTGGCTGCGTTCTCCCGACCCCTGGGAGATTGCTCGTCCCAACGAGAAGGTGGAAGTTAACCTAGGGTGCTCTTTCGAACTCAGCGGCGGCAGCCTGCGTCCCGTACCTGGGCATCCATCTACTCTGATCGGCATCCCGTTTGATCGACCCGTGATCGGGTATGGCGGTTCCACGATCAACACGCTGCGCCTCTGGTCGGCGGCCGCGCCAAGGTACTTCAACTTTGAAGAGTTTTCTCAGGGTGACTTCATCGAAGCCTTCACGCAAACGCTCTCGGCTGAAACCCTGACGAGGGTTCTCTACCCTGATGACTCGAAGATTCAGGGACAGGGCTTGCGCCTCATACAAGAGTACTTCCTCGTTGCCTGCTCGCTGGCAGATGCGGTGCGACGATTCCAACGCGGTAACTCGGATTGGCGGTTGTTTCCAGACAAAGTCGCAATTCAGATGAACGATACGCATCCTGCTCTGGCCGTCTCAGAACTCATGCGAATCTTCGTTGATGATCTAAAGCTTGGATGGGGCGAAGCCTGGCGATTAACCCAGAATACGTTGGCGTACACCAACCATACCTTGTTGCCGGAGGCGCTCGAAAAGTGGCCCATCGCGTGGTTCGAAGACATGCTGCCCAGGCAACTGGAGATCATCTACGAAATTAACCGTCGTTTCCTGGGTGATGTTCGCCGCAGGTTTCCACTGGATGAAGCGCGCATTCAGCGCGTGAGCCTTATTGAGGAGGGTGCCTGCAAGAAAGTTCGCATGGCCAATCTTGCGGTCGTGGGTTCACACAGCACCAACGGGGTGGCGAAGCTTCACTCCAATCTATTGCGCAATACGACCTTGAAAGACCTGGCCGAAGTCTATCCTGACCGTTTCAACAACAAGACGAACGGAGTTACGCCCCGGCGCTGGTTGCTGTTGTCGAACCCTGAACTTTCCAACCTGATCACTGACGCCATCGGAGATGGCTGGATAACCGATCTGAGCGAACTGAGCAAGTTGAAAGCATTCACCTCCGACAGCGCATTTCTCGGCGACTTCCTGAAAGCCAAGCGAGATGCGAAGCAGAGGTTTTGCGACTGGTTCAGGTGGTCGACAGGGCAGACGCTTGATCCGGATACGATCTTTGATTGCCAGGTCAAACGCATCCACGAGTACAAACGTCAGTTGCTGAACGCACTACGGATCGTAGTGCTGTACAACCGACTGCGCGACAACCCTGAACTGGATATGTATCCGCGAACGTTTTTTTTCGCCGGCAAAGCTGCGCCGGCTTACCGTCTCGCCAAACTGATAGTCAAGTTCATAAATAATCTCGCCGGCACGCTCGACGGCGACCCAATCACCCGCGGGCGACTCAAAGTAGTCTTTCTGCCCGACTACTGCGTATCAGTTGCGGAGCGCTTGATCCCCGCGAGTGACGTTTCGAACCAGATCTCAACGGCAGGGTACGAAGCCAGCGGCACCAGCAACATGAAATTCATGATGAACGGTGCATTGACGATCGGCACACGGGACGGCGCGACGATCGAGATGGCTGCAGAGGCTGGGGAGGAGAATTTCTTCCTTTTCGGCTTGACCGCGGAACAGGTTGCCGACAGTCGGGCCTGGTACAACCCGCAATGGCACTATGACAACGATCTCGAGACCCGCAAGGCGCTGGACTTGATCTTCTCCGATTACTTCAACCTGAACGAACCAGGCGTCTTCGCAGCCTTCCGCGACGTCCTGCTCACGCATGGCGACTACTACATGCACTTGGCGGACTTGCGATCGTACCTCGACGCAGACGAGCGACTGCGCACGCTGTACGCCGACTCCGACGGTTGGGCGCGCAAGGCAATCCTGAATGTGGCGGGATCAGGCAAGTTCTCCAGCGATCGCACCATCTCTGAATACGCACACGAGATATGGGACGTGCGACCGTGTCCAGTACCAGAGAAGGCGTAGCGACTAAAGGCGTATGCAGAACAGATTGTGAGGTTCCACTGCCATGCCGAGTGCGCACCGCCCAGTTGCTACGCCGTTTATTGGTGAGCCGCGTCTACTCACGTCTTGACGTGCATGCCCGGATGCAATCAGATGACCGCCGCTGGGCACAGTTGAACCACACGATAGCGTTGCGAAGCCTTTGAGTTGCAGCGATTTAGCAGATGATCGGGTTGGCACGAACTGTGCACCCTTCATACGCGGTGGTTAGGAGACGACGTATGAAACCGCGGTTCATGGCTGTATTGTTTATCGCAGGTCTGCTGGTAATTTCTGCGCAGGCGGAAGATAGCAGTAGCACAAAGTCAAGCGACGTGCTGGTCGGAACGCATCATACGTACCCGGAGAGCAGTAGCATTAACTCCGAAGGGAGAATCGAGGTGAATGTGTGGTCCTCTGTGCCAGCCGCGGACTCCGATAAGCTATCCGCGGCATTTTCACGCGCGGCATTGACCGCGACATTCAGGATGCAATCGACGGAGCGTTCAGTCGAACAATGTATCAGGAAGGGCTTTCCGCTTGGCGAGTTTTGGATTCAAGCCCAACTTAACTCGATTGACGAGTCATTGACACAGGCTGAGGTTTCCGCCACAAACGATGCTGATCGACAAGCGTTGCAGCAATTGCACAGTCAGAACACGCGGCTCCGGCTCTGGACCGATTGGCTGATCCAACAGAACAGAAATCTCGCCCTGGCGAACTACTACATGTCAGCATCGGCCCTGGACAATGACGAGCAGTTTCAGAGTAACGTTGCTTGCACGAACTCGCTGCTTTCGATGCTGGCCAGCAGAACATTTGCAGAGAACTACTCGTGCCGCTGAGTGCAGGAATCGCTTCGGCAACACGGCAGCGACTTACGGCTCCGGCCAGGGGTCGTAGCTACCCTATTGGGGCCACGCTTGTCGCAGACGGAGCCAACTTCTCAATCTTCTCCCGCTGTGCAACCAGGATCGACCTGCTGCTTTTCGATCGCGTGGGCGACGCGCGTCCTTCGCGCGTCATACCCATCGATCCAGCAGTCAACCGCACCTATCATTACTGGCAGGTATTTGTGCCGGGACTGCAAGCGGGTCAGATCTACGGATTTCGCGCCTACGGCCCGTTTGAGCCAGAACGAGGTCTGAGGTTCGATCCGTTCAAACTGCTACTGGACCCGTACGGTCGTGCCGTTGCCGTGCCGAAGAATTACAGCCGTGAAGCAGCCCGTCGCGAAGGCGACAACACGGCTTACGCCATGAAGAGCGTTGTGACCAATCGGCGGGCGTATGACTGGGGAGATGACTTGCCCCTGAGGCATCCGTGGTCACGCAGTATTATCTACGAAATGCACGTGCGCGGTTTCACCGCGCACCCCAGCTCCGGTCTGGCAGACTCCAAACGTGGTACGTACGCGGGATTGGTCGACAAAATCCCTTACCTTCAACAACTGGGCATTACGGCGGTCGAACTGCTTCCGGTGTTTCAGTTTGATCCTAGCGATGCACCTGCAGGTCGGACGAACTACTGGGGATACTCGCCCGTTTCCTTCTTTGCACCCCACCAGGCATATAGCTCGCGTAACGATCCGCTTGGGGCACTCGACGAATTTCGCGATATGGTGAAGGCGTTGCACCGGGCCGGTATCGAAGTCATTCTCGATGTCGTATTCAACCACACGGCGGAAGGTGAACACGACGGCCCAACTGTTTGCTTCCGTGGCCTGGACAACCCAACTTACTACCTGCTCTGTGAGGATCGATCACGCTACGCAAACTTCACTGGTACGGGAAACACGCTCAACGCGAACCACCCAGTTGTTCGACGCATGATTGTGGACAGTCTGCGTTACTGGGTGAACGAAATGCATGTCGATGGTTTCCGGTTCGATCTCGCATCGATCCTTGCTCGCGATTCGTCCGGCGCCGTCATGGCCAATCCTCCGGTGTTATGGGACATCGAATCGGATCCGTCGCTGGCCGGCACCAAGATGATCGCGGAGGCGTGGGACGCTGCGGGCCTCTACCAGGTCGGCAGCTTCGTGGGAGACAGCTGGAAGGAGTGGAACGACCGATTTCGCGACGACGTTCGCGACTTCTTGCGGGGTGCCAACGGTTCCGTCGAGCGCATGGCCGATCGTCTGCTAGGCAGCCCCGCCATTTATGGTCAAAAGGAGCGCGAAGCCGAGCAGAGCGTCAACTTCGTTGCATGCCATGACGGCTTCACCCTCAACGACGTGGTTACCTACGACCACAAGCACAACGAACAGAATGGCGAAGACAATCGCGATGGTCGTGACGACAACCGAAGCTGGAATTGTGGCGCCGAAGGTCCGACCGATGATGCAGCGATCGAGAGGCTGCGCAACCAGCAGGTAAAGAGCCATTTCACGGTCACGATGCTTTCCGTCGGTGTGCCAATGTTCCTTATGGGCGATGAAGTACGGCGCAGTCAGCGCGGCAACAACAACGGTTACTGCCAGGACAACGACACGAGTTGGTTCGATTGGGGGTCGTTATCGAAGCATGCGGATGTGCTCCGGTTTGTGAAGTTGCTGATCGAGCGGCGCGTCCTACGCCAGGTGGAACATGAGCGCCAGCGCCTGACGCTGGCACAGTTCCTGCGTGAAGCGAAACATGGCTGGCACGGGGTGAAGCTCAACCAGCCAGATTGGTCGCCTGTCTCGCACACCCTCGCCCTTAGTGCAGAACTGAAGAACGAAGGATTGTCGCTGCATGTCATCCTGAATGCCTATTGGGAAGCGCTGGAGTTCGAGTTACCGATAGTGGGGAACGGCACAGAGACTTGGCGGCGGTGGATTGATACCGCGCTGGATTCACCAAATGACATCTGCGAATGGAATAACGCCGTACCCGTTCCGGGCGGAACCTATCGCGCTGCCCCGCGCTCTGTTGTCGTGCTGATCACAGGCGAGCCGCTCAATCCTCAACGTCTCTGCTGAATTGTGTACCTATCGAAGGGCAGCCGTATTCGCAAGCTGAGTTCCGCTCTTGTGATATCCGAAGTAGGTGCTCTCCTCCTGGGACTTGTAGGAAAAGACAAACAGCACTTTAGCGTGAGCCTGCATGGCGTAATGCCGAGGCATCCAGAGCCCATCCCCAACCGGCATTTGCTCCAGGACAAAACGCGTGCCGGGCTGGACTCGGGCAACAAAGCCTGCCATCCAGACCGGTTGTACCACCTCCGCTTCCGCTTTGACCCAATGGAAAGTTGCCGCGTCAATCCACAGAGTTCCGCGCATTCCTGTTAACGCTTTTGCCTCCTGGTTGATCGGTAGATAACCAGGATGCGGCTTTCCTTTCAGTACATATACTTTGCGGCCATCCCAGTTTTCCTGGCCAGCAAGCGTGAAGTCCAGCGCGCGAGTGATTTCTGCCATCAGTACGCGATCGCGTTCGCGCTCGTCGCGGTAGCGGGCGACGCGCCGCTCGCGTGCTGCGGGAATTTCCTTCTCGCGCTCCGATAAAGCGTTGGCAAAGCGCTCCTGCTCTTTCGCTTCTGCTTCACCGGATAACGGCTGATCATTGACGGCCACGAGACGGGAGAAGGGGGACCCGTCGAGCATCACCACGTGGTATGTCTTGGTGTTGCCGGCATCTTGCTCACGTTCGTAGTAGTCGTAGTGAACAGCTTCGTTCCAGTCCCGTTGATTTACTTCGACGGCGCGCCTGATGATATCCCCCGGCACGGGCTGTTGGGCAAAGCCGGGAATTACCCCCAGCACAAACAAGAGCACAAATTGTACAAGCTTCATTTTCCTCTCCCCGGAGATTAGCCGCGAACCCGACTGCGCTGCTGTTGCGTTGATGCCTATGGATGGGCAGTTTCAAAGGAATTCGCTCACAGCTAAGTCGTTGGGTCAGGCTCCAGATTGCTAGTTGCAGATCGCGGGCCAAAACGAGGTCGCGTAAATCGTTTGCCCCGGAGGAGTTGCCAGCTACCCCCAACAACGCGTTCTGCCCTCGGCCGGGCCATTGCCCAAATGTCGGCACCACTCTGAACAGTCGTGAGTGAAGGTCTCGAGTAAGTTGGTCGCACAGAAATATAGCGGGGAAAAGACCACCGTGGATCCGTGACTCTAGGTGACGCAGGGTTTGTCCCGCGCTATGACCAAAAGAGGGCGCAAGACCGCATCGGGTCAGGTCCTGTAACCTGCCCATCTCCTGACACATTGCGTTTCATGGCATTTACCGCAGGGCGATTGTGGCCATCTGTGTGCCCTTTAGGAGTGGGGAAGGAGATATATGAAACCTAGGTCATTAGTCACCTTGCTAGTACTCCTCGCAATAACCGTATCGGTCGGGTCCGCAACCTTAGAACACAAAAAGAAGATTAGCCTGGCTGAACCGACCGTTGTGGCAAGCCTCTGGTTGCAACCCGGTGAATACACCGTTAAGTGGAACAGGACCGGCGGCCATGACGTCGAGGTCAGTTTTGTGCAGGGCGCCAGGACAATCGCCACGGTTCCGGGAAGGATTGAAGCTGCTGAGTGTGAGCACGATGTGGCACTTGTTCTCGGAGAGACAGATGGTTCCGGCACTCGCCCGCTGGTCGCGATCGAAATGAGAGGTTCGAGGCTGATCTTCGCGTAAATCATGTCAGTAGCTCTAAACTTGGGGGGACAGGAACAGAGTCGTTGCTGGCCCCACACCTTCTCAAGGCCGCCGTTGCGTCTTGCTCAACTGCGGCGTTCTCTACATGGTCTGCATGGATGGAAATGATTCGGTCGCATGGTGCAGGGAGCTTGTCCGACCCGAGGTTGTTCGAAGTATCTTCTACTCCTTCGGTGGGTAGGTGCGAAAGATTCTCTCGACAATGTCCCGAACCTTCCTGGCGCGTTTTTCGGCACTGGGCTTCTCGTCGAGGTCTCCGGTAGCCATGCCGCGCCACACTGTCGCACCGGTATCCGCGTCTGCAAGACTGACCGTGAGCATGCCCATGAGAACATACTTCGAATCGCCTCTCCAGTGCAGCTTCCGCAAGCCGTCCCTGAAACCGGTTCGCCGACTGCTGTGGTCAAAAACAACACCGTACGAGACCAGCAGATCCGGATGCTCTTCGAGGCTGACCTTTGTCAGTCGTTTGGCGGACAGCTGGGCATCAATGGAGCTGACGATGTTCTGGTCCCCAGCTTCCGGATGACCGCTTGCCCATGCGTACGTCTTGAAGCGCGCAAAGTCTGTCTTGCTGTAGTCACAGGAGATTTCCTGCGCCGCGGCATATGTGCTCACCAGGATGAGAGCTGTTACTGCGAAGCGTGCGATTCGCATTGCGGTTCTATTCTCCTTCTCAAGACAATCGTCTCCTCCGTTAATGACGGCATTTCACCTTCCAAACAGAATCGCGACTCTTTTCACGCGCGCAGACCTCGCGCTTGAGTTTGCGGAGTTCTTCGCATCGGCTCGCGCCCCCATGTTGGCAGCTGCCCATATCGGGGCGGGCAACTGTACTTTCTGGGCTCCCACACCACCGCTATTCAAGCGATTAGCGACGATCCGGATCGGTACAACACCTGCACTACTACCGTACGAGGGCCATGCGCTCGTTCGGCTTGGTGAAGCGAGTTTTCGGTCCCAAGGCCGTCGAGGCCGGCGGAGTGGGATCACGATGACAACACGGTCCCCTGCGGCCGTCTGGCCATGAAGCACAGAAAGGAAATTGCAATGGGACTCATTAAGCGGATCACTTTCCTGGCAGCCTTCACGCTCATCTTGGTTTGGGCCTACGCTCAGGAGGTCCACTACAACTACAACCGAGGCGCCAATTTCAAGTCCTACAAGACTTACAAGTGGGTTGACCTAGCGGATGGCGTGTCGGACCAGTTGATCGACGACTCCATCAAGCGGGCGATGGACGAGCAGCTCGCACAAAAAGGTCTCACAAAGGTAGATGGCGACAAGGACGCGGACCTTGAAATCGGCTATCACGCGATCATCACCGCGGAAAGAGGCATAAACCTCTCGGGCAGCCGTTGGGGCTCGGGCGGCGGTCTCGGAGGGTGGAGCGACGCTTCGGTGCAGGGCCAGACTTCTACCATTCCGGTCGGCACGCTCCTCGTCGATATCTTCGACCCCTCCGCCAAGCAATTGGTCTGGCGCGGCGATGCGTCCGGTGTCATCGAGCTAAAGAAGGACCCGGACAAGAACTACAAAAAGCTACAAAAAGCGATGGCTAAGCTCTTCAAGAATTATCCGCCTTCGCCCCAGTAAGTAAAGACGAGGGGGAAGGATCAAGCGTCATTCTAAGTAGAAAAAGAAGGAGTGAAATCGATGGCAACACATGCCCGCCAACTGGGGAGTGACAGCGCGGCAAGGATATCTCAAGTAAGCCAGGGGAAGTCACTTATCCGCACTCTGGTCGTAGACGATACGCCGGATGTTCTCAACGTGATCTGCGCCTTTCTGGACATGGAGGACCGGGTTGACTTGATTGGGCGCGCAACAGATGGCAGTGAAGCACTCGAGGCGGTTGCCACCTTGAGGCCCGACCTGGTTGTTATGGACGTGCAGATGCCCATAATGGATGGACCGACTGCCGCGGCGCTCATCCGTTCGAAATTTCCGGAAGTCTCTATTGTGCTGATGTCGGCCTGTCCATCGCACTTTATCGAGGACCAGATCCGCGCGTCAGGGGCGGACGCATTTATCGACAAACTCGAGTTTTGGAAGAAGTTTCCTTGCCTTCTCTCCCGACTGAGAACCGCCGGCAGCCTGGGCTTGAAATCTCAGGCAAAGGCCTAGTCCAACATCGGCTCTTATAACAAACAGTGATTGCAGCATGAACATGGCAGTTTCAACCCGCGCCTATGAGCCCGTAGAAGAAACTGCAGCTATCTGCTTGCAATTTGGCCGATTGTTAATGGAAGCGGGCGCTAGTGCCAAGGATGTGGAGGAAATTGCCACCTGGGTAGGTGCGGGGTTGGGCGCCCACGGAATCGACTTGCGTTTGGGATATGCTTCGTTAGCAATCACAATCAGCATTGGGTCGCATACTGTGACGCGCATGTGTAAAGTCGGCGCAATTGGGGTCGACCAGCGCCTTTACGATGCATTGCGTTCGTCTGCCGCGCAAATTCGGAGAGGTGCTTTCACCTGCACGAGCGCACGCGAAGAACTGGACGCGATATTGCGCTCCTGTCCACATCAACCAAGGTGGGTTGTGGCGATCTCGGTCGGAATTGCGTGCGCAGCTTTTGGTCGGCTGCTGGCGGTTGACTGGGTTGCGTTGATTCCGATCTTTATCGCTTCCTGCCTGGCTCAATTGCTGAGAGATCAACTTCGAGTTAGGCACGTCAACGTCTTTCTCTCTGCCGTCTTGGTCGCTTTTCTCGGATCTACCGTGGCCGGTGTCGGTTCTCGCCTACTGGGGAGTTCTAGGGTCGCACTCGACATGATCGTGCCGGTTCTTCTGCTTGTTCCTGGCGTTCCAGGCCTCGTTGCACAGGTCGATATTCTGGAAGGTCGGCCGACACTGGGGAGTGCCCGCGCTATTTGGGTTCTCGTAATGCTGACCTTCATTACAACGGGTGTCTGGATCGCTCAAGGTTTGTTGGGGGTAGCCAAATGACTGTGAGTGTCGCAGGCGTGCTGCACGATTCAATCTGCGGCGGCATAGCAGCTGCTGGCTTCGGTGTACTGTTCAATGTGGGCTTTCGGACAGTGCCGTTGTGTGTCGGCAGCGGCTTTTTGGCCTTAGCCGTGCGAACCAGTGCGCTTTCGCTGGGATGGGGGTTCGAAGCATCTTCGTTCGCGGCTGCATTGACGTTGGGACTCGCCGTGCAATTACTTCCATCATCGATACGGGTGTCGCGCAATGTTCTTCATGTAGTCGGGTGTATTCCCATGATTCCTGGAGCGTTTGCAGCCAGGGCAATCCTCGCCCTGTTCGCCATCACACAGTCCGCTTCGCCGACGAACGATGCACACTCTGCCGCGATGGCATTCGGTTTGCGCGTGATATTCACTCTTGGGGCCCTCGGAACGGGGCTCGCAATCCCTGCTCTCTTTCTACGCTCACGCCAAGATCCTTAGTTCGAGTTAATGAAAGTGTTCGTGCCGCAAATCCGCGGCCGAGTATTCTGGTTTTGCAATTGTCAGCGCTTAATCGTCAGCGCGGGGAAGTTCTACTCTCCACTGAGTTGTGGATCGCGTCGAGTCGGCGTCGCTCCAACGTTACACCTCCCGTGTCGCCTCATAGGTAGTCAGCGCGCGAGATGTTTAACCGGCGCATTTTGTTCTGCAGCGTCGTGCGTTTAAGCCCGAGGCGCTCTGCACCTCCGTTTTTGCCGGCTATTCTACCGGCTGCTGCTCTAAGTGCGTCGATAATTGCCTGTCGTTCGGCATCTTCGAATGACGCAGGCGCTGCGGCCCCAGCAGGCCGGGGCGGCGCCTTCTTAAGCTCAGTACGGGGCACTGTGAGCTCGTCACCTTGCGTTAGGATCACGCATCGTTCGACGAAGTTCTCGAGTTCGCGAACATTGCCGGGCCAATCGGCAGTCACCAGCGCGTCCATAGCCTGCTTGGGAATGGACTTGATACCTTTTTGCATGCGTCGCGACAGGCGGGAAACGAAGTAGTGAATAAGAAGTGGGATGTCTTCACGCCGTTCGCGCAATGGCGGAATCTCGATCGGGAACACATTCAATCGGTAAAAAAGGTCTTCACGAAACTGGTTGTTGCTGATCATGGCCGACAGATCTCGGTGCGTGGCGGCGATCAACCGGACATCGACCTTGACGGTTCTTGCACTGCCCAACCGTTCAAACTCATGCTCCTGCAACGCGCGTAGTAGCTTGGGTTGCAGGTCCAGGCTGATATCCCCGATCTCGTCCAGAAAGAGCGTGCCACGATCTGCTACTTCAAAGCGCCCACGCTTCTGCATTAGAGCGCCGGTGAACGCGCCCTTTTCGTGACCAAAGAGTTCGCTCTCGACCAGCCCCGACGGAATTGCCGCGCAATTCAACCGGACGAAAGTGCGTTCCCGGCGAGGGCTGAGATTATGAACGGCGCGAGCGATCAGTTCCTTGCCCGTGCCGGTCTCGCCGTGCAGTAGCACAGTGGAGTCGGTCGGGGCGACAATGGCAACTTGATCCAGGACTCTACGAAGCGCGGCACTCTTACCAACGATATCTTCGAAGCTGTATTCCGATCTGATTTCTGATTCCAAGTACAGACGTTCCTGTTCTAGACGAGCGGCCGATGCGCTCAGTCGTCCATGTGCAAGAGCGTTGTCCAACGCGACCGAAATCTGCACGCTTATCTGTGACAACAAAACGAGCTCTTCCTGTCCAAAGGCGCTACACGTGCGACTGCCAATAACGACGAAGCCGAGTGGCCTCCTCTCCGTGGCCAGCGGGGCGAAAGCCAACGACATTATCGATTCAGCCTTCAGAGGATCTCCGATAGTCGCAGGCAGTTGCTCGATGCCTTCGACCGAAAAGAGTTGGGCTTTGCGCGTGCGCAGCCAATCCAACTCCGTGAGGGTCAGATCAGCCGTATCGACGTCGGCCATGAATCCCCTAGCATCGGGAAAATCGTGCCAGACCTTCTGAAGCTGATTGGTGTCCTCTTTGAGAAGCCAGAAGGTTGTGAAATCGCAGCCGAAATACGAGCGGATCGATGCCGACGCCGAGCGAAACAGATCGTTGATGTCCAATTTGGCGACATGATTATTGATGTCGAGGACCAGGCGAAGACGGTCGCGCTCGCCGGCAAGCTCACGTTGGTAGTGCTCTGCCCGATCCCTTGCCAGCGCGCATTCGAGCGCCACCGCAACGTGCGACGCGAGCGAGCGGAGCAGTTCAACATCTTCGTGCAAAAATCCGTCTCCCCGATCCTTTGTAACTGCAAGAAGTCCATATGCTTTCAGGGAGGTAGACACTGGGAATAGATACGTGCTTCGTCCGACAACCTCAGGCGCAAACGGAGCCAGATCAGGATGCTTCACCATTTCCTGCGCGACGTTGGGCACGAAAACTGGTGTTTGCTCCTCAAGCAATCGTGCCACCGCACCGGTACGCAATAGTCTGGTTCCGGGCTTGATTGGGGGCGCATCCGCATCTCGATCGGACTCCAGTACATGCAGACTCTGTCCGTCACTGTCCAGGATGTAGAGTTCGGCTCCATGAAGACGACAAGTGCTGGACAGAACGCCGCGCAGGCTATGCAGCACGGCTTTCACCGTAGGCTGATCGGCAATCGCATTCGAGGCGTCGAGCAGTGCTTGATACCGGTCACCGGTCGCCGTTTTCTGATCGGCCGGTGTTACCGTGATCTGCGGAAAAAAGTAGTGCTCGGAGGACCAAAGTTCCATACTAGCTCTCTCCATTTTGAGTCACCGCTGCATTCCGGTAAGTGTGACGCAGGCAATTAAACGTATGCGTACTGTGCTTTTGTAATACCGAGCCGGCGTATTTTGTTTTGCAGAGTTGTGCGCTTCAGTCCCAACCGTTCGGCGGCGCCGCCAACGCCAGACAACCGTCCGGCCGCGGCTCGAAGAGCATCGATGATCACCTTGGTCTCCGCGTCTTTAAAGGTTGCCATCGGGTCAAAAGCAACATCTCTTTCGGAAGAAGCGCGCAGCTCTGTAATCGGTACCTGAAGCTCGTCGCCGCGCGTAAGAATCACCGCGCGTTCGATTACGTTCGCTAGTTCACGAACATTTCCTCGCCAGTCATGGTTGATTAAATTCTGCAGGGCCTGTCTGGATATGTACGTAATCTGTTTCTGCATGCGCTCGGCCAGCCTGGACACGAAATGGTTCACAAGCAGCGGAATATCGTCGCGCCGTTCTCGAAGAGGGGGTATCTCGATCGGGAAAACGTTCAGGCGGTAGAACAGGTCTTCCCGGAATTGCTCCTTGCCCATCATCTCGCGAAGATCGCGGTGCGTCGCGACAACCATCCGCACATCGACATGAATGGTTCGGGCACTTCCCAGCCGTTCGAATTCCCGCTCCTGCACTGCCCGCAGTAGTTTCGGCTGCAGTTCCAGGCTGATGTCCCCGATCTCATCTAGGAACAGCGATCCGCCATCGGCGAGTTCGAACCTTCCTTTCTTTTGCATAAGGGCACCAGTGAAAGCTCCCTTTTCGTGCCCGAACATTTCGCTCTCCAGCAGCCCCGAGGGGATAGCCGCGCAGTTCATGGGCACGAACGATTTCTCCCGCCGGGGGCTGATCTTGTGAATGGCTCGTGCAATCAGTTCTTTCCCCGTTCCGGTTTCCCCATGGAGCAAAACGGTGGCATTGGTAGGGGCGACGATCGAGACTTGCTCCAGTACCCTCTGAATGGCTGGGCTTTTGCCGATGATGCCTTCCAAGCAGCCTTCAGAGCTGCTCTCGGGGTCCAGATACACTCGGTCGTCTGTCAGCGCGCCCGCTGGTGGAAAGCTTGTTGCGTAGTATCCTGCGGGATCTGTGAATGCGACAGCCGCGTGGCCCATAACTACCTCCTCACGACGTCTTGGCTTTGGTAAGAGAGCCGTCGTACGTGACGAGCCAATACTCCCACGCAGTGGCGTTCGCCGGTAACCCCACATTGGGGGGAAATGGAGACTCTTGGGAGGCGAATGATACCTCAATTTTGAGTCGAACAAACGGTCTGTAGGGGCCAGTCTGAATTAGGACAATGCGCGCCGAAGTGGAATCGGCGACAAGAATTTCGCAACCTGCTAGAAATGCAGGCCTTGCTGTGATGTAAGCCGAACATCGCTCCACGCGGGCGGCTTCTCACCATCCCGTGAAATGGTCACCGTTCCGCCAAGTCTCGGTAGGAGATCAACTCCACTCGCTGCCGCGCCAGCATCTCTCGAATTGTCGGCGAGGTCAGTACGCGCAATTCGAGTTCCCGTGACTCACGCAGTCGTGTCTTAGCCGATTGCAGATCAGAGTCGTTGTACCCAGGATGGCAGACCAATTCCCAGGTTCCCTCAGGCACACTGGTTGCGATGGCCGTGAACAACGTCTCGTCCAGAGTGCCGGTGACTTCAATGCCCAAGGTGCCATCGGGTGTGACAAGGCCTTGTCGATGTACGGCCGTCTTGAAATCTCCTGCAAACGTTCCCAAGACTCTCATCTGCGCCCACCGCGTCCAGAGATTGGATCGTTTCAGAAGTTCACTCGATCGCAAAGGAAGCCACGGACCGAACGGATTCCGAACGGCTCGCACCCCGCACTCGGCAACCGCCAGCAACAGAGGACGCAACACCTTCGGGAAGATATGGGTGTGCTTGTGCGTGTCAAAGTGTGACACGCACAGTCCGGCGGCCTGTGCTCTTCGGATTTGTGCCATTGCCTCCGCGACAATTTCAGTTGCGTCAAGCTGCCCCGTCACTGCCCGGGTGGCGAATGTTTTCAGGTCGTCACGAAATCGCCCTGATTGCGTCAATGAAGGAATTTGTGCCGCTGGCAGAACCGGGTCGCCATCGATCAAGACCACGTGGCAGCCAATACTCAGCTTCGGAAACTGCTTGGACAATTCCTTGACCTCGCAAAATGCCGGGCCGTTGGCCATCAATGTGGCGGACGTGACGACTCCATCTGTGTGCGCTCTAACGATGGCCTGGTTTACGCCCGACGTGAATCCGAGATCGTCGGCATTAACGACGAGACGCCGCACGCGAGCAAGTTTGCCACTATAGACTTCGTTCTTGTTACGGTAGAGGTTCTTCATAAAAACTAGCGCGCCGGTCTGGCCGAGAGCGTCACGACGGTATAATGCTCGATTGCGCGCAGAGTGAACTCGCACACGCTCTGTTGGAGAGAGAGATCAGACAGCTCAGGCATGCCCATGTCGGGCGACAGAACTCTCACGTCCCAGCCGCTCAGGTTCTGCACGAGTCCGCTCAGGTCTACCCGGACTTTCACGTTCTCGGCCCGGGCCTTGTGATCGTAGTTGAGCAGGTGAAGAATGAACGTCCGAGTGTCGGGTTTACGAGTCAACTGTCCCAGCACGTAACCGCGCGGCTGCAGACTGAGGCGAGGCCCTCCGGCGGCGGCTTCGGCGCGCGCCGCAACTGCTGACGCCCGCGCCTCTTCGGCCCTGATGATCACACCCCCGCCCGCGGTGAACGCGTCCAGCCGCTTGTTTTGCTCGGTGCTCAGTTTGGGCAGGTCTTCCGGCATCACCAGCACCTTGAACCGATCCAGGGGGATGCCCTTGTCCAGGTGCGCGAGCACTTTGGTCTCGAACAACACACTCTGCCTCAGGAATTCGTCCGCCATTCGATTGACCGGCTCCTCGGACATCAATGCGATTCTCGCCACCGGCACGGTGTCGTGATACAGCTCTCGATGTTCGACTAGGAAACGGTTGTATTGAGCAATCGCCGACCAAGCTGTCTGGGCGTCCGGCTCGCCGTTGATTAGCGCGGCTACGAAGCGGCCCTCGATATTGCGCGAGCTGGCCGCACTGAACGCATAAGCCTCTGCAATGGAGAGCTTCTGCACCGAAGCGCTGGGGATGCAGCGCTCGCGCGGACCGCAGTGGTAAAGGTCATTCTCATACAGCAGCGGCTGCCAAAGCTGTTTTTGGCCGCGCAGGAATTTGATCTTGCGAGCGTTCTCAACCTGCCATTTGCCGTGCCAGACCCCCGGCGAGTCCTTGCCGTCCTCCTCCCAGATGACCTCGTTGATATCGTTCATCGCAAACCGGTCCGGCGGAATATGTATGTTGGCGTAGACCATCACCTTGGGCCGCCCGGTTTCCCGCGCCTTTCGCTCGGCCATCCTCTGCGTGTCATCCAGCAGCTGGGCCAGACCGTCGTCGTACCCGATCATGTTGTCCCACATGATCGCATCCACTCCGGCGTCCACCGCCAGCTCTGCCTTTTTCAAAAGATAGGCGCGCCATCCTGGCTGGCGCGTGTCGGCCAACCGGCGATCCCAGGAGATGTGCAGATCGGTCATGGTCGGGCCGGCGTAGAACATCGGGAGTCCGTGCATCCACAGCCCGTAGTTTCTTGTTTCCGGGTCATCCCGGTAGGCGCTGCTGCGGAACATGTTGGAAGCCGACATGTAAGCCGAGACGTGTATGCCGTTCTCATGGCAGCGGGCGATGACCTTTTTCAACTCCTCCCGGTTCTCGTTCTCGTCCTTAAACGACCAGCCGCTGCTCCATGTCACCCATATCCAATTGAAGTTCGCCTGCCTGAGCAAACCCAACATTTGGTCGAAATCACGGTCGTAGATGTGGCTCAGGACGTCATTTTCTTTGGCGCTAAACTTGCGGCCCCACCAGGTCCGCTTAGCTTTCCAGCTCTCGATTCGTCCCCCGTCCAGCCTTATGAAGCGGAAATTGCCCTGCTCTGCCCAGGGCGGCACGTCATCCGGCTTGGCACGATAGAGTTTCGGTGGCGGTTGAAAAGGCTGGGTGGAGCAGAGCAGCACCGACGCGGCGAACAGACTGATCAGTCCAACGCTTGTTACCATTCGGATACGCTGCATACTGCAAGCCACAATGTGCCAGCTCAGTGGAAAAAAGAAACTACTTCCGGATCGCGGAATGATGTTAAGAGACCGGCGCTATACCTACCAGGAACGGTCGTGAGCAGGCCGGCTAATATGAGATGTGATCTTTCTTAAACCTCGTTTCGCTTTCAAGTGCGTTACGTGCGTCCTTTGAATCCCTGCTTCTTGCGGCAACTTTGGCCAGTCTGATGACGGCCGCTGCTGCAGTAAAACGCACCACTTGGTTTTTGTCGGAGAATGCCGGGACAATCGCATTGAGCAACTCGGGATCGCTCCGCTCGGCAATGGCGGAAAGTGCCGATGCCCTGACAACCCAATTCTGGTCCGACGTGGCCCGAACGAGTGCTCGACCGAAACGAGGGTCCATGCCTTGGGCGAGAGCCGTCGCCGCCGTGGCCCGAACGGGTGATGCATTATCTTCTCGCAGAGCCATTACCGCAGAGAAGGCCACGCCTCCACCCGGAAAGAACGCAAGTCCCTGCGATAATCCAAGTACCGCAATGTTCTTCCAGCCTTTGAATGTCGCCGCCTCCTGGGCGCCTACGCCGTCCGAAGGCTTACGCTCACCAATGAGCAACTCGTAGTAGACCTCGTCACCGGCTGGATCATTAAGCATCTGCAGCGAATGTGCAGCAGCAATCGCAACGGTAGGTTTAGTGTCATCCAGCATCTTCTTCAATTCTGGAATTGCCTCGCTCGAACCCATGGATCCCAACGCGGTTGCAGCCGCGGCTCTTACTTCGGGTTTGCGATCTCTCAACCCCGCCCTCGCCAACCGCATAGCTTCGGGATCGAAGGGGATAAGTTGCAGCGCAAGCACCGCTTGGACCCGTTTTAGGGTGTTGCTGTCATTCATGCCGTCCCGCAGCATGCCCCAGGCTCGTTGTTCGGGTGTCTGGGCGTAGAGCGCCCCAGCAGTTGCAATAATCGCCAGGAGCACCGCATGAGTCGCTACTACGCGAAAACGCAGTCGCTTGGTTTTTGGAGTTGCCGTCGTTCGTTTCCTTCGTGGAGTTGTCATTTGTTATCTCGCTTGTGCAGGCGCCAGTGCGTACATAGTTTGCAGAAACACTCTAAAGGGCGCGCCTGCAGCGGTGCCGCGCGGGAACGGTCTCTTACACGCCCTTAGCCGCGATCGTTTCGGAAACACGCTGTATCGTCAACGACAAACTGTTGAGGCTAGCGTTGGTTTCCTTTGCTTGTGAACTTGTGCAAAATGAATTCCTGAGCGACGCTTCCGAAAACACGTATACCCATCTCCATTCCAAAGCTTCCGAATACATGACCGGCCGTACGATTTGAGCTAGGTAAGTACGTCAAAGCAATGGCATTCGAAATCAAGGAGCCGCCCCACGTGGAGTAGTTCGGCTGCAAGTGCCCATTATCTCCGGGAGTGATAAATGGAGCAGAGATGGCGTGGAAAGCGCGAGACCTGTTTGTACCGTCACCCCGGTAGTAGTAGCGAGGGTCCTGATGCAGAAGCGATGGCAGAATGGCGTTGCCAATCAGGCCTCCTGTCACTGCGCCGGCTGCGTTAGCCCCAAATCGTTTGGCGTAACCCTCGGCCCCCTGGGAGTAGTCGGGGGTGTTAGCCGCCTGCTGAATACCAGACCATACACCTAGCCAGCCCCAAAGTACTGGACTAGTGAGACTCTTATACGCCAAATCGAACTTCATCTTTGAAGTCAGCGGCTCGGGGTGACGTTCGTAAGTCACATATATATTCGGAATGAAACCGAGAACGCGCTGCTGCTCTTCAGCCTTAAGCTGCTGGACGGCGATTTCCTTCGGCGCATAACCAACCGTGATCGCCCTCTGCGCAGTCGCGATGCGAAGTTTGACATCGCTGACGACCTTACTCTCTCCCGGTGCGATCGTGACCGAGGAACTCCACTCTGCAAATCCGACAGCAGTGACTGATATCTGATACGCTGTCCCCGGTGTCACGCGGTCAAATACAAAAGACCCGTCATCTTTTGTGGTACTTGTTCTGCGGTCGTCTGCTAGTGGCCCTTGGAGAACCACAGTAGCGCCGTCGACAGGATCGTCTTGAATGTCCGTCACCGTGCCTACGACACTGCCTGTGTTTGTATTCGATCGCGCGATGGACTGCGCAGACGCGGGTGCAACAACAAGTGACACACCAGCCACGACGATCAGTAACGCGCACGATGCCTTTACTAGAAATCCTAGTGGCCTGTTGTGAAAGAAGTATGGGGTTTGGTACGACGTTGACACTTTAACCTCCGGCCAGCGTGAAATTGATGGTGATCTGCGTAGCGACCTCAACCGGTTCGCCGTTCAACAAATACGGCCTGTAACGCCATTGCTTGACGGCATCGATGGCCGCTTGGGCTAGCACTGGCACGCCGCTCTTCACTTGCACATCCTGCACAGTGCCATTCTTGCCGATAACGGCAAGCAGTATCACAGTGCCTTCAAGTCGCGCCCGCCCAGCCTCGGGTGGATATTCCGGCGCGACGTCATGGATAAGGTTCCCCTCCGCCACTCGAGAGGCGAGACGAACTTTCTTGGCCGGCATCGGCAGTGCCTCGGTCTTTGCCAGAACTGGCGCACCGCTCGTCGTTGCCAACACTGCACCAAGCGTCCCACCGGGAACTCCGCCGATCACGCCCCCTACTACTCCGCCAGGAACGCCTCCGCTCACCCCGGCCGTCGCACTTGCCGTCACTGGCGGTTTTTCGTGAGTCCGAGGCATGCTAATCGCCTTCGGGTTCGGATTGATGATTTCTTCAGAGCGCTTCATCGGCGCCGTGATCTTCTTGCTGGCAGCAGCGGCTGCGGCGGCCGGTGGCTGCGGCAAATACAACTCGGTCACCACCGGCTTCGTGGGCAACGGATCGGTCAAAAAAAGCGGCACGATGATCAGCGCTGCCAAGATGAGCATCTGGACGCCAAGAGCTGCAGCTGCTACCCACGGCTTCCGCCTTCGTACCTTGCCCGAGACGATGAGACTGTCCTGAAAGATAGAACCCGTTTCTTCGTCGTCCGTGTGCTCAGGGAGATGGGCGCTCAGTCCTCCTTCCCAGAAAGGGGGAAACTCGTGCGCCAAGTCCGCAAACGCAAGCCCCGGAGGGCCAACGGGATTCACCGAGCCGGAGTAATCACTAGTTGAATACATATGTGACATGAGCCTTCATCAGTCGTCAGTTAAGTCGACACTTGCAGTCGGGTTTCTCTTATCTCGTTTGCCTCAATGGAGGCAGCCACATGGAGATTGCGTGTGCTATCGCGCCGCGTTGATGTTGGTTGTCATCAACTGTTGCGTGGCAACCTGGATATCGCGCCTGAGTGAATGCCGGGCTCTGGCTCTGTGTCCCCGCGAGAGCCGATGGTTGGAACAGATAAATCGTACTTGCCGAAACTGGTCCCACCTGTACTTCGCAGTGAGGCAAGTCTGAGTTGGCAAGTTGGTCAAAATAGGATTGAGTTTCCACAAATCGACGCGATCGCTCCAAGACGATCGTGTCTCCCTGCTTAGGTATATAGAGACTGTCGTACAGCGGAACTACCTTGATGTCTGGGCGACCGCAACTCTGTACATAGTAGGTCATAGTGTCAGGTCTGCCGGTCGCCACCCTCGCGTCCCCTGGCGCGCTTGAACAAATTTGCTGCGCGACTTCGCGCGTGTCGAATTCCGAAATTTCATCCGGACCGAAATACCGGGCGATATTACTTCTGCCACCGCCGACTGGATTCAGGTAGAGCGGGTAATAGGGTGACCACGACAATGCTTCCAGTAATGGCCATCCAAGCAAGAGGACCGCACTCGCCCAGGCTACGGTTGCGGGCACTCTCTTCTTCGCCGCCCAAGTCCAGGCCACCTGCACGGCATACCCGGCCGCCAGATAGAGAAAGGGCAGCAGTGGAAGCGAGTAGCGTAGCCATTTCGCGCCCGAAAGCGAGAGCCCAATCAGTTGCACCAGACCGAGAGAGAGGAAGAGGCACGAGGCTACCGTGCGCTTGCAGAGAAGAAATATTCCGCCGGCGATCATCGCCACCAAAATCGGAATCGGTGTTTTCACCAGCAGCATCCAGAGATAGAAATACCAGGGCACACCAGCCAGCAGGAGCGAAGGGAAGTTCAGATACAGGTGCCCGTTAAATGCATAGCCGGTATGTTGAATCGTACCGTGATGCAGCCAATGCAATATCGAAGTCACGCTGGCCGGCGACAATATGAGCGGATTGGCCATGAAGAACACGAGAGCCATGATCCCAAGCATCCGCCAAGTCAGCGATCCTAACGGCTTGTTATCCAGCCCTCTGCGTCCGGCGATCAGCCAGGCCAGCTGGTTCAGTCCAAATAGATGAATGATGTATTGCGAGGCGGTCGCGAGACCGAACGCGCATGCACTGAGATCTAGCCACCGGCGTGTACTGCTGTCGCTCTTCGCGTTCTTACAGCGCCAATAGAAGTAGCAGCCTAGCAGTGTAAAGCAGGTGAGCGCCGTTTCTTCCTTCAGCAACCGGTTCAAAGCTACGCTCAACGGAGAAACAGCCCAGAAGAAGCCCGCGGCAAAGGAGCCCACCGCACCCATCGCAAGCCGACACAACAGATAAAGGATTGCCGCTGTGGCTGCGCCAAGAATGGCGTTGGGAAGTCGCAGCCAGGCCTCAGGTGCTGGGACTGGCAAACCGTGCTGCGCGGCCATGCGGTTCCAGCGTTCGCCGATCTCGACGCTGCCCCAGGCGAGCATCTTCATCACCATCGGGTGCTCGCTATTCACTCCCGCAAAATGGCCTTGGCGATACTGTTGGACCGCTGACCACTTGGCCGTCTCGTCCTCCGACAGGCTATTGAAGCCGAGGGAACTGATGCGAATGCCAAACGCAACTGCGATCAGCAGGATTGCGAGTGCCACATCTCTGCGATGGTGAGCTGAGCGAATTTGAACTTCGTCTAGCACTAATGCACCTAGTCAGCTGCGTACGCGCAGTCACGAACGCTTACTGTTTCCGCTATCGAATATGGGCGACTCGATCCAGCGAAGTGCTGCCAAACGGACATTTCACCCAACAGTCCAAACCCGAGCATCAGCATCCCGACGGCTATGAGCACGGCAGAGAACGCCATGAGTGGCCCGTGCTGTTGCACCACCGTGGTTCCATACAAAAGCTTTTCAATCAGGAGCCAGAATGCTAAGCCCACTCCCGCAGTCGCGTTTAACAGTCCAATGCGTCCGAAGAAGTGCAACGGCCGGGACAGGTATCGCAGCAGGAACCATATCGTGATCAGATCGAACATCACTCTGAACGTGCGCGACAGGTTGTAGTGCGACACGCCGCTTGTACGATTGCTGATGTGGATGGGGACTTCGCAAATAGAGGCGCCATATCCAGAAGCTATGGCTGGAATGAAACGATGCATCTCTCCGTAAAGAGGCAATTGGCGAAGCAGATCACCACGGTACGCCTTGAAGGTAGTCCCGAAGTCGTGGATGCTCACGCCGCTGAGCTTCGCCATAAGCCAATTGGCACAGCGGGAAGGGATTCTGCGGACCCAGAGATTATCGAGGCGGCGATAGCGCCAGCCACTTACGATGTCATACCCTTCCAGCAATTTGTCCAGAAACATTGGTATCTCTTCGGGATCATGTTGGAGATCGCCGTCCATGGCGAGGACGTATTTGCCCCTGCTGTGTGCAAAGCCCGCCGCCAGGGCTGCAGTCTGTCCGAAATTGCGCCGTAAACGGACGACAAGTAGCAAAGGATCAAGGAAAGCAAGTTCGGTCAGTAGCTTGTACGTCCTATCGGTGCTTCCGTCGTCTACGAAGACAAGTTCGTAGGGCCAACCGACCTTGTCCAGAACGGCGTGCAACCTGGCATGCAGTTCATTGACGTTCCCTTCCTCGTTGTAGAGCGGGACAACAATGGACAACGCAGGTATTTGTTCGCCACGCTCGGCGATTGACGAACCACAGCCCTCGGAGCTTGCGGTTGGCCCAGCACCGCTCCGTGGGTCGCGATAACTGATAAGCGCCTTTGTGCTGACGCTGGACACTTGAGCTTCACTAACTCGCATACACGCTCTCGATCACTCTTATTTGCTTGTATCGTTGGTCGCAATCACGGACTAGCTAATGACCTCGCTAGCTCGGGCATTGCTTCCTACGCTTCCAAAGCATGTCGCTAGCCAATTGTGAAAGTTTCGCAAGTCGTTGCATGGCAGTACCTAAAGCGCATCGAGGGGGGCGCCGAGTGCCCACATTTCGGCAACTGCCCACGAGATGTCACGTTGGAGATGGCACCGGTGGCACTTTACGGACGTGCAGAGTTTTAAGCCGTTTAGCGCGGCAGTCGACGGAGGTTGCCCGCAACTGTAGGCAGAGATTCGGTTGCTGTTTTGGCTGGTTTGTTTGGCGTAACAACAGTTCGGCGGCTGGTCGGGTGCTTGTCGCTGTACCTGTGATCAGTTAGAGCAGATCACAACAAGACAGTCGCAGTGCTCGAGCTCTTCGCTGTTGGGTAGTCTAGGTCCGCAACATCGGAAGGCCACTCAACGTGCGGCGCGAGTTCTGCATTAGGCGGCGCTTTCGTATGCGCCAGGGCAGGGTAGATTGTGGATTTGGAGCCGGTAGGGAACTTTGTCGCTCGAGATCTCAGCAGCGACTTCCCGGGGTCTTCCGATGTACGACCGGAACTCTTCTCCCTCTCCGAAAGCTACGTGAGCTAACGCAGCTGGGACTCTCTCGATGATCTGCCTGGCGAGGGAAACCGCTTCTGCGCTAGCTTTGGCGCTTTCGATGCGTATCGCATTCGTTGCTGGGTCGTAATGTGCTCTCAGTGCACCGTTCGCGTACGCCTGTTCCGCGTTCTTATAGCCAGCGCATCTCGCAAGCGAGTCGTGACTGCTCGTGTGGCTCCCAAAGGCTTCGCCATCCGAACGGACGATCCACCGTATGCCACGGCCGAAATTGTGCAGCCTGCTTCGTGTTTTGCGACGGCGAGCCGGGCGACCGTAAGCGGGGGAATCTGTATTTGTCGGAAGGTTTGACATCACAACACCTCGTAACCACGAGGCAATAGTCCCACTCATGTCCTCTCACCCAAAACCCCAGGTTGGGGCGAATCGCAAACTCGTGGGGGGAAATGCCAACCTTCTTTTGAGTTGATTAAATAGGGTCGTTCGGAGTCTGTTAGGCGGACCTGGAGCTACTGCGGGGAGGTGAAGCTTCGACGCGCTTCCATCCGAAAAGGCGGGCATCCACCGACCACAGACCCGGTCCCAACATCGCGAGAGCGCCACCGACGGTTCCAAGTAGAAGAGGAATGAACGGGTCTCCTGGCAGCTTCAGGACCTGCCAGGTTTCCAGCAGAGCTACCAATGTTCCCGCAATCGGCGTCCAGAGCCCGGGGATGAGAAGAATCCCGCAACCGGCCAGAAACGCAGACGTTACCACCACATTGGTCCGGGTGTCGCCCCAAAGCGTAGAGTTGGCACGCACAACCAGTGCTGAACCGAAAACCAGCCGCATCAGAAGCAGGCCCGTGCCCGGCCAACCGCCAGCGAATGTGGAATAAAGACGCCGCAAATGCACTCCTTCGTGCACTCAGTAGCTTCCGTCAATTCGGGGGTGTATCGAAACCCCCAAAAGAGTCGTCACGGACACTCTTTTGGGGTGCGACGTTTATGGCGAGGAGGCGCCGTTGAGCCTACAACTCGATGATCCCTCTCTTCAGGCCAATCATCGCAGCGTGCGTTCGATCGTTAGCGCCCAACTTGGAAAGGATGGACTTGACTCGACTCTTCACGGTTTCTTCGGTGATTGAGAGCTGATCCGCGATTTGCTTGTTCGCATTACCGGCAGCGATCAGGCGCAGAACAGCGACTTCTGCGGGCGTCAGCGCATCGTCAGTCGCATGCTCAGCGAGTTCGTACGAGGCTTCGGGGGAGAGCGCCTTTCTACCTGCATGAACCGCTCGGATGGTCTCCAGAAGTTCCTTGTGAAACGTATTTTTCAACAGGTAGCCTTGTGCTCCCGCTCTTAGTGCGCGAAGAATCTGAGCGTCGCCCTTGTAGGTCGTCAGCACGATGACCTTGGCATCGGGAAATTCTCCGCGGATCGCGACGATCGCGTCGATGCCGTTCATCTCCGGCATTACCAGATCCATCAGCGTGATGTCTGGGCGATGTGTACGAAACTGTTGAATAGCCTCGCGGCCGTTTGGGGCTTCAGCCACTAAAATCATGTCCGGCTGAGTCCCAACCAGTACGGCGATGCCCTGCCTTATGACGGCATGATCGTCAACCGCAAGGATCCGGATTTGAGCTGCCCCGTCACTCACGCTCGATCGTTTCCTTCACGTCGGTATCGGTCGCGGAGCGCTTTCCAAAGTACCAGAAGCGGCGCGTCGGCCTCTCGTAGGCTCTCGCTGCTGGAATGACTAGCTCGACCTCGGTCCCGCTATCCACTTCACTCCAGATGGTCAGCTTACCACCTGCAACCGTGGCTCGTTCCCTCATGCCGTGCAAGCCGTAGTGCCCCTCACGTCCGTCCGCGCGAAGCACATCGGGGCGGATGCCTTTTCCGTCGTCCCGAACGCGCAGCCGGAAATACTTCCGTTCGTAATGAAGTTCAACCTCAATCGCCCGCGCTGCCGCATGCCGGTAAGAATTGCGCAGCGCCTCTGCGGCAACCCGATAGATTTCGTCCCGAAGTATTGGATTCAGATTTCTCGGAGCACCTTCCACCACGACCTGAATTGGAGCGGACGTTTTGTTGTCTTCTGCTGCTGCAAGTTCTTCCCCTATCGTTCTAATAGCTACGGCAAGGTCATTTTTCTCCACCGTAGACATGCGCAAACCATACACAGCATCCCTACCCTCGGTGATGGCTTGAGATGCCTGGTCGACAGCTTCTTCCAGTGTACTGCGAGCATCGACCGCACTCTCCGGTAGCTGGTAAATAGCAGCTTGAAAACGGGGCAATACCCCCTGAAAGGTCTGTAGCAGGGTGTCGTGCAGGTCTCGGGCAATGCGAGTCCTCTCGGCTACGCGCGCCTCCAGGGTTATATCGAATTGATGTCGCAATTGCCGGAGACGAAACTGGTACGCCAACCAGAGCAAGCCGAGGAAAGCCGCTGCGCAAAGTGCGCGGAACCAATTCGTCTGATAATAAGCTGGCGCTATGGAGAAATCGAGTGCGTCGCCCTGCTCGTTCCACACATCACTGTTGTTGCACGCGAGGACGCGAAAACGGTACGCCTGCGGCGCCAGATTGGTGTAATGGACTTGCCGCTGATTTACCAGTTCCCGCCAGCCCTTATCCTGGCCCTCCAGCATGACGCGGAAGCGCACCTTGCCCGGCACCATCAGGCTCAGAGCTGTGAAGTCGAACAAAACGTCGTGCACACCCGCCGGCAGTCGCAAGCCATTCGTCAGGTCATACGCCTTGCCATTTGCCGTGATCTGTTCGATGTGGACTGGCGGGGGCAGCGTGTTAAGGCTGGCATGCGAAGGAGTGAAGAAGCTCACCGTATCGCCATTGACGAACCAGATTCTGCCATCGGCAGACTTGGTGACCGCGGGCCGGGCACCTTTGAGGATCGGAACCAGCCGCACTCCATCGTCGGCATCGAACGTAGTCACGTGGATCGTTCGCTGTGGATCGACGATCCAGGCCTCCATGTCGGTTCGCCCGACTCGCAGGAGTCCACACTGTGTATACAGCCAGTAAGAAGACTGGTCGTCTTCAATGACCCAGTGAACGGTCTTGCATGGCAAACCGTTCGCGGTCGTCAGCGTTGTCACGCGCCCGTTTTGTATCCGCGCAAGACCATTTTCGGTTGCGGCCCATATGGATCCGTCGCGAGCGCTCGAAACGTCCAACACCCTGCGGGGGGCTGCCGGGTCGTCACTCAAGGGCAAGTTGCGTATCTCTCCCGCCCGAAAATACGCCATTCCGCCGCTCAACAGCCCCGTCCAAATGCCGCCGTCCGGATCGGGTACAAGCCCCGTCCCGGGACCCCCACCCAGCTGTCGCCAATGCACCCGCTCAGTGATTTCGCCATTGACTAAATGCGCCAGACCGTAATTCTTGCCGGTGCCGAAGAGACTGAGCCAAAGCCCGCCGTGATTGTCGCCTGCGATGGCGTTTTTCGCCCCAGCGGGTACCGACGGAACCGCCGTGAACTTGCCGTTCTCGAACGCTGCGAGCCCGCTGAAACTTGAAACCCAAATGCGGCCACGCTCATCCTCGGAGAGCGATTCGATATCATCGTCGGGCAGAACAGGATTGGTTCCTTTTCGATAGATGGTCGTGTGTCCGTCTGTCCACCGGTAGAGCCCATTCGTCGTGCCTATCCAGATGCTCCCGTCGCGTGCCGCCAAGACGGAGTTGGCAGTCGCGCCTGATAGTCCTTGCTTCGCTGAAAGCGAGGTGACCGGCAAGTCTCGAAATTCGTCGAGACCCTCGGACGTGGCGACCCAGATCGATCCTTCACGCCCCTCGAAAATGCCGTACACCTGGTCGCTCGACAGGCCATCTTCATGCGTAAATATGCTTGTTTTACCCTCGTACGAATGCACGAGCCCATGAGACGTTGTGCCGATCCATAGTCCACCGTTGCGGTCGCGAAGCACAGTTGCAGCGGTCAGCGGCGACGGCACATCATGTAGCGGATAATCGGTTGCTGTTGTTCCATTAACTTGACGCACCGTGCCAAGAGCAACTATGAGGCCCGATCCATGATCGCCTTGCGCCATCTTGCCGCCGCGACTGATCGGTGTCGTCAGGTAGCGGCTTGGAGGACCAGGTCTCCACCGCCATAGCCCTGTCGCCGCTCCTACCCATAGGCTGCCGTCGCTATCCTCATACAAAGATGCCACTATCGTGCCGAAACTCCCGTCATCGCCATAGCACGTGGTGCTTCCGTCGCGAATGGCACAGAGTATCCCCGTGGCCCCACCGGTACCGCCTGCCCAAATGGTTCCGGTTCGATCCTGCAAAAGCGCGAGAATAGTGTGGCGGGCAAGTGCCGGATACTCGGTCAGTTGACCGTTCTTCCAACTCGCCAGCCCGTCAAGGGTACCGATCCAAAGGGTTCCGTCCCGAGTCGACAGAAGGGCCCCAATGGTGGTACTCGGAAGTTGCTGCCCAGGCGGCACAGGCAACGGCACGGCTCGAACGCCGTCGAAGCGGATGACGCCGGCCTGCGTAGCGAGCCAGAGATAACCGTCAGGCGTCTGCGTGATCGCGTTGACTGCGCCTTGCACGAATCCGTCGCGGTACGTCCATGCGGTATGCGCGTATTGACTCACATCCACCGACGGATCTAGCGCAAAGATACGTGGACACCAGAAAAGCAGGCAAATCGCGCCAAACGCAACAAGTGCTCTCGCGCCACTTGTTTGAGCTTCGGCCATCCTCATTTGGCCATCCTCATTTGGCCATCCTCGTTGGTCGGAAAGCATTCTAGCGCTGTTGCCTGAAACAGCGCTGTTTTCGACCAGAACTCCGGGTGAGCACAGCGTCACTTCTGAGATGTCATTTCAGCGTCGCCGGCCAGTTAACAATGACTGAGTAACTTTCCGAAAAGCCCTTCCGTGGCTCCAACACCAGGAACTTGAGACCATCTCGAGTGACGGCATACTGATTCACTGTGGGATCTGGAATCAGTCCTGTATCAAACAGCCTTCTTGGGACGCCTATCTTCGGAGGCGAGCCGCGCTCCACCGTCGTGGACATCATCCTTCCTTGATCGTCGATAAAGAAGAGTTCCCGGCCGTCACCGCGCCATCGCGGCTGCGCGCCACCATCGAGCGAAATTTGCTTTATGTATTGGAAGGAAGGGAACGAAGCAATGAAAACCTCCCATTTGCCGCTGCGGTTCTCGCCATAAGCGATCAGTTGCCCATCTGGGGACAAGTGAAACTCGTCCTTCAGGAAACTTGATGAATAAAGAGCCTCAGGTCGTCCGTTGCCCGTCAGGCGAATCATCGAAAGGGTTTTCGTGTCATGCGTCAGCAAGAAGCGGCCGTCAGGTGACCAGTCTTCCACCCAGTGTCGTTGGCCGTCGGCGTAGATCAGCTCTGGCTGCTGATTTCCAATCTCAATCTTCTGTACCTCGAACGGCGGGTCAGTTCCACCATTCGGAAGAAGGTTAAAGGCAACATAGCGCGAGTCGGGCGACCAGACGGGGTCTGATTGTGCATGCGGATCGTTGGTCAGGGCAGTCGTCGTATTGCTCGCCAGATCTATGAGCCACAGGCTGCCGGTGGCATGCTGATGGAACGAGTTGAGCGCCAAGTGCTTTCCATCCGGGGAAAGCGTGAACTGCTGATAGTCGATCACCGGATCAAGACTGCCAGTGATTGCCCCGTCTCGTGCATACCACTTCAGTTGATCGAAAGATGATCCCTCTGCCGTGCCGTAGATAAGGACGCCGTTTTGCGAGGCTGTGAATTCGGACGTGCCAAGGTAAGCTGGAGACGCAGCCACATTGTGGGCCAGCAGCACGGGTTGGCCGATTTTTCGCAGTCGCTTCCAGTCCATGCGTTGTGCAAACAGATTCTGCCTTTGGACAAACAGCAGGTACCCCGGTACGGCTGTCGCTCGGCTCTGAATGCTGAGAAGTTCGATGGGCGCCCCGCCATCCAGAGACTGAGCGTAGACTTTCGCTCCCGGATCGTCGGTTGTGAGGCTCGTCCGCGCCAGGTAAATGAAGTGTTCGCCGTCCGGCAGGAACTGGACCCACATCTGGCTGACCTGACCGGGAAGCAGCGAGGTCGCCGCGCTAACTGTAGCGCCGTCCTGGTTCACCCGAAATATCGGGCTGTTTACGGCTTTGGCGAAGAGAATTGTTCCGTTCTTGCCCCAGGCACCCTGCGCGATTTCCGCCACCCTGCAGATGACCTGCGGCGGCCCACCTGTTCGCGGTATCTTTTTCAGTTTGCCGCCCGCCCAGAATCCGACGAACTCAGAGTCGGGTGACCAGAAAGGAAGAAGCGCACCCTCCGTCTGGTCCATTTTCCGCGCTTCCGCAGATCGTAAAAGCCTGATCCACAAGGAACTTTGACCGGAAGCGTCAGTCGCCGAAAAGGCCAACATTTCGCCGTCCGGAGAAACCGCCATCTGTTCGAACGGGTGCCAGTTCCTTTGTAACGTGACCCCCTGCGGCAGACCGAGTGATAGCCGTAGCGGACTGGGCTGGGGACGAGGGGAAAGCTGTGACCAAAATAAGACCGCAACAATTACGATCGCCGCTGAGGAAATGATGACGACCACCCCTGTACGTCGCCATTTCCGTGCACCCGGGGGAGGCGCAGCACCAGACCTTCGTACTGACGGCACCTGTTCAGAGGCCAGTCCCTTTGAATCGTCGAACTGAGGCCCGGTCGACATTGCGCCTATATTAGCGCTTTTCTGGGTACAGTTCCTCGTTCTCGCCGCCTTGGCCGTCTTACGCGGCTTCGTGCGACTTCGCTGCTCGGCGTGCCGAACTGACCGTGTAGCGGAAGATATCTAACGGATTGATCACTCCTGCACGTACTGACGCCGCCATCGTCGATCAGGTCGCGCATATGGCAGGAGTATCCCCACTCGTTGTCATACCACGAGATCGCCTTCACATTTGCCCCGACAACGCGCGTGAAAACAATGAAAGAAGTCGGATAAAGCGGATAGCAGCCAGCGCGTGCAGTTACCAAAGAGGGCAAGATCGGAGTGGCGCAGTTCAATACAGCGGAAATTGGTCTCTCGGACTGGAAGGAATTGAGAAAGCCACGGCTGCTGGTGTGATTCGACCAAGAACTAGAAGAGGCTGAAAGAGAAGGTAGTGGCGGCGAACGATCACCGTCACGTCGACCAATTCTGATTTCAGCGCCTGCGCCGCACGAAGCCCGCCAGAGCCACCTGCTTCTCTCCGTCTGTCGGCGTCCGAACCATGAGCACTCGCCAAGGATTTTTCACGGACCGGTGCCGACGCACCGCCGTCGCGCGTTTCAAAGGCGTCGCTCGCGGTTTAGTGCGACGCAGATGGGAACCGAGCGGGCAGCGCACGCCTTCATCATCTCCTTCGTAATTGAAGTTGTTGCGGCGATGCGGGTCCGCCGCTATGACGGCATCGTCCTTCTCGGGCGACAGATCGACCGGGCAGCCACTGCGCCAGCGGCCCATCATCTTGGCAGCGACCAACTCCTGGTGAGATTGATCGTCGGAACCGTAGATCGACTTCGCTGCGGTCGCCAGGTAGCGTCGAAAGGCAGCGACGTCCTGATACAGTTTGCGGAATACCACGTACGTTCCGTTACGCCGCAATTCAAATGGTTCGGGAGTCTGCGTGCCTTCGGGGCCGACCTCATCTTCATAACCAAGCAGAAACTCGCCGGGCTTCAGCGCACGCCACGTGCCGTCCGGTTGCTGAACACCATCGCCCGGATTCTGGCACCCGATGCACTGGCCCCACACCTTCTGGAGGTTCTTCTTGCCATTGAGCACGAAGTCGTCGAAGTACTTCTCCAGGCTGCTATCGAACTGCGAGATGAAGTAGAGGGTGGGACCGAACTCGGTGCTGGTGAGATTTTCGAGGTTGCGGTGGAGGTTACGCTCTGCGGGTCCAACCATCACCTTCTCCCGTTCGCACCGCCGCCGCGACATCGTGGCGGAACCGGCGTTCGGGTGGCCGATGGCGATGAACTCCCAGCGCGTGGCGCAGTTGAAGAGATTCACCGCTTAACTGTCCGGGATACAACAGGGAGGTTGGGGTGGGTGGTGGGATTCGAACCCACGACAGCCGGAGCCACAGTCCGGAGTTCTACCACTGAACTACACCCACCGTGTGATGAACGTATTTTACACGAACCAGAGTTCAGATTGGGACTTGTCTTTCTATCCCAGCCTCAAAATCCTCGGCGGCATCATACAGTTGGGCAAGCGGACACATCCGACACGCCGGACGAATTCTCGATGTTGTGAGTTGATGGTCGGCATTCTCGCGATGGCAGGAGGAGCTCATCCATGCCGGGCAACTCGTGTCCATTTCCGCCGGATGAAGCTGAGCGGCTTCGAGTGCTTTCCCGTTACAAGTTGCTTGATACTCCGCCGGAGCCACTGTTTGACGGCGTAGCTCAACTGGCTGCTCTCGTTACCGGTGCGCCGATGGCTGTCGTGACGCTCATCGACAAGGATCGCCAGTGGTTCAAGGCGAGAATCGGACTCGAGCTCTCCGAAACGCCGAGATCATCTGCATTTTGCGCTCACGCGATCCTTTCGCGCGGATTACTCGTGATCGAGGATGCAGCTTCGGATCCCCGCTTTAAGGACAACCCGCTAGTCACTTCTCCCCCAGGCGTTCGGTTCTACGCAGGCGCCCCTTTGATCACTCCCGATAATTTTGCAATCGGCACCATCGCTGTTTTCGACCGTCATCCCAGGAGCCTCTCCGCTGAGCAGCGCCGCGGACTCTCGCTTCTTGCTGAACACGTGGTCGACCACCTGGAGGCCAGCCGGCGCGAGCAGGATAGCATGCACATACTCAAGGCCATCGTCGATGCGTCTCCGCTTGCCATCATGGCGCTCGATCTGGACGGAAAGGTGGTCTTGTGGAACGAGAGCTCACAGGCTCTGTTCGGATTCACTGAATCCGAAATGCTGGGCCAAATCTCTCGAATCGTACCCAACTCCGAGCAGGAATCATTTCGCCACGTCATGAGCACGGTCCTCTCGGGCAAGGTCATTCGCGACTTCGCAGGGAAGCGGCAGCGGAAAAATGGTGCGTTACTCGATGTCAGCATCTCCGCCGCTCCTATCCGTGATCGGGACGGCAAGGTGATTGGGCTCATGAGTGTTCTCGCCGATATCTCGGAGCGGCAACGAGCACACGCGGACCTGCAGCATTCCCTCTCGTTGCTCCGTGCCACTCTCGAATCCACCGCGGACGGCATCCTTGCCGTCGACCTCAACGGCCGCATCATCGGCTTCAACGAGCGCGTGCTTGAAATGTGGCGTATCCCACGGGAAGTCGTCGAGTCCGGAGATACGAACAAAGTCGTCGAGAAGGCGGCGGAGCAACTCCGCGATCCGGAGCACTTCCTCACGAAGATCCGGCGCTACATAGCCGGTGAAGATCTTGAGAGCTGGGATACGCTTCGCTTCAAGGATGGCCGATTGTTCGAGCGCTTTTCCCACCTTCAGGTGGTCAATGGAAAGCCGGTAGGCCGCGTCTTTAGTTACCGCGACATCACCAGGCGCGTTCAACTCGAAGAGCAACTCCGGCAAGCCCAGAAGATGGAAGCGATCGGCCAGCTAGCGGGCGGCATTGCCCACGACTTTAACAATCTCCTCAATGTCATCGTCGGATACTCCGCCCTGATGCAATCGCAGATATCTCCCGAAGACCCCCTTTACAGACATTCTGAGCAAGTGTTGAAGGCGGCAGATCGGGCTGCTGCTCTCACGCGTCAGCTTCTCGTCTTCAGCCGAAGGCAGGTTTTGGAATTGCACGTACTTGACCTGAACGCCATCATCAGCGGGTTGGGGAAGATGCTGCCCAGGATCATCGGCGAAGACATTCAACTCGAACTGCAACTCGCTGCCGATGTTGGCAACGTGAAGGCCGATGCGGGGCAGATCGAACAGGTCGTCATGAACCTGGTTGTGAACGGTCGAGACGCGATGCCCAAAGGTGGCAAACTCTTCATCAAGACCGAAGATGCCCGGGTCGATCGGTCCAACAACGGTTCACAATTGGTGCCTCCCGGAGAATACGTGAACATTAGCGTCTCCGACACAGGCATCGGAATGACCCGCGAGGTACAGGCACATATTTTCGAGCCGTTCTTTACCACGAAAGAACCTGGGAAGGGGACTGGGTTGGGTTTGGCGACCGTCTATGGCATCGTGCACCAACTCGGAGGAAACATCGACGTCAGGAGCGAGTTAGGCGTGGGCTCCACTTTTATTGTGTCTCTGCCCCGTCATGCCGGCCCCGTCGAAAACGATCGTTCGGCCGCGAGTTCGGGAAAAGCGATGAAAGGAAGCGAAACCGTTCTTGTTGTGGAAGATGAAACCAGCTTGCGCGAACTGATCGCCCAAATTCTCGAAAGCTGTGGCTACCGCGTGATCAGTGCTCGCGACGGCAGCGAAGCTATCCGCCACGCTACTCAGCATGAAGAAGCCATCGACCTTGTGGTTACGGACGTTGTTATGCCCGGTATGCGTGGATGGGAACTCGCCGAACGCATGAAAGACATACGGCCGACCACCCCGGTCCTCTACATTTCCGGGTACGCCGACGACGAGTTGATTGACCGCAGCCATATCGCATCTGGCGCGGCCTTTCTTCAGAAGCCATTTACTCCCGAAACCCTCGCCCGCAAGGTTCGGGAGGTGCTGTCAGTTCGAACGAGAATCTAACCGCTAGCACCACCCGGTTTGGGGTAAAGGAACGTGAGCCGAGCCGTTGACCTCAGTGTTTTCGCCGACGACAATGCAAGCAGGAGAACCCATGGCAAGTCAGTCTTGCCAAAACTCAATCGCGCACCACATGGTTACCGCCGCCTTTGAGATAGACGGATTCCGTTCTGGGCACGATTGGTGCGAGTCTCCAGAGGACCGCCTTTACACACAACTGTCTGAAAGAACCCGTGGCGAGGCTTTCGACCTGATGGTTCAGCATGGGTCCGAGTCTGGCAACAACATCACAGTCGGAACGCGCTACGATGCAACGGAGGTTATGCAGGGTGGTGTAACGGAGGTGCTGGCGTACGGAACAGCGGGCGTAAGGGAACCGACAACTCAGAAGTGAAAAAGCTTATCCTCGTCCGGCACCGCCGGACGAGGATACGACGTGCAGACTACTCGAATGGGCAGGCCCCAGTTCCGCAGGCACCACTGCCACATCCGGCAGCGGCGGCGTTGACGCGCCCGGGCTTCGCGGCGCGGACCGAAAATACAGACACTTGGTGGTCCAGATTCAAGCTGTGGCAGAGTGGGCACTCTGGTTTTCTTGAGCCGTACACCAGTGCTTCGAATCGCTTTTTGCAATCTCTGCAGATGTACTCAAAAATCGGCATATAACTCTCGATTTGGCTGCCCTGCAGCCGAACATAACATTCTAAGTGGCGCTATCTAAGTAGGTCGTTAGGGCGATTATAGATGCAGATTCCCGAGTTCAAGCAAAAAACGAACCTTAGTTCGCCGGTTTGGCAGAGCAAAACCTGTGAAAAAGCAGAAATATCCGCGTCAGCTCTGAACAGCCCGGCATTTGTTCCTCGGAGAGGGCTGCAGGGCGGACATCTGCAAACGATCTTCAGCCATTTTCTGCCTCGCAAAACCAGCCTTCCGGAAGGGGAACGGCGGCTATTTCAAGTTGAAGCGAAGGTCCAGATACTGTGCCTTTGCCACTGGCACCCAAACCATCATTCACGCCTTACCCTGATCCTTGTCCACGGCCTTGAAGGTTCGGTCGATTCCCAATACGTGCTGGGTACGGCCTCTAAGGCATGGTCGGCCGGAATGAACGTCATTCGTATGAACGTTCGTAATTGCGGTGGAACTGAATCGCTTGCGCCGACACTCTACCATTCGGGCATGTCGGGAGACATAGCCGCCGTGGTAAGCCAACTCATTCGCGACGAGGGCTTGGCCAGGATCTCCCTAGCCGGTTTTTCCATGGGGGGAAACCAGGTGCTGAAACTTGCAGGGGAATGGGGAAGCGGCGAGGCCGGCCCGACACCCCCGCATGTGGTTGCGGTAGCAGCAGTATCGCCTGCAATCGACTTATCTGCCTGCGCGGACGCCTTGCATAAGCTCTCCAACCGGCTTTACGAAGTCCGTTTCCTTCTGTCTCTTCGCAGCCGCGTGCGCCGCAAACTGGCGCTTTTCCCGGATAGATTCCGAATCCGGCACTTCTGGTGGACAAGCATTCGCGACTTCGACAACGTCGTCACCGCTCCCCATTGCGGGTTCCGGGATGCCGAGCATTACTACGAGTGCGCCAGTTCCTCCCGTTTGATCCACAACATTGCGGTGCCCACGCTCATACTTCACGCCAAGGACGATCCCTTCATTCGAGTCCTTCCGGAAACCCGTGCCAAGGTACTCGCCAATCCCCACATCCTTTATCACGAAACCGACCATGGCGGGCACTGCGGCTTCCTTGCCGACCCGCAGGGTGACTACGATGGCCGTTGGTCTGAGCAGCAGGTTATCCGCTTTCTGCTATCAGTGAACGGGTCGTCGGGAGACGAGCGCCATGGATGCTGACTGGTCCATCGAACTGGGGGCCGATGACTTCACCCTCGATTTCCCATGGAGCGCACGCGAATTGGGTTATCTCGACCTGAAACAACATCCCGAGTTGGTCGACACGCTTAGCGAGGTGGGTGAATTTCCGGAACTCGCACCCGTGCTGAGAAGCCTGAACGGCTCAAGTCCGTGGTTGCTCACAGCCAAATGCGACGTTTGGTTTGACGAGGAACTCCAACCCGCCGAAGACATCTATGACGCTTCTTGCCGCCTGTCGTCCTACATCGACGTACTGTTCGTCAATGAGCTACGGTTTTCACTAGAAGGACAAGAACGCTTCGTCAAAGCCGCCGTTGCACTCGCTTCAGAAGCAAAGAATCCCGTCACGTCCGTCGAGTTCGTCGTCCGGCGATGCTATTTCCGACCTCACCTCGGGCCAGACGTCCCAGGCGCTTGCCTTAAGGAACGGGGCTCTGATAAAGAGGGGGTTACCGTCGCCGAGCGGGACGGGTTTTACGTCAGCGTATATGTCTCCGGTTATGGGATGGACAGGATTTCGGCGCGCCGGGCATGGGCGTCTGCATTGAGCACTGCCGCCGACGCCGTAGTCAGGGCAGCTGAAGGAACGCACCAGATGCGTTAAGGCGCGGTACACTTTTTGATCAACCTTATTCATCGAGCTTCTATTCGTGTACTGTGCCGTTTAGAATAATATGGTGGCTTCCGGGGCGTAGCTCAGGCGGATAGAGCATCTGCCTTCTAAGCAGAGGGTCGTGGGTTCGAGTCCCGCCGCCCCGGCCATGTCAATCCCGAGCCGCTCTCGTTGTCAGTGCCGCCTGCAGCGCCCCAGTTGTTGTCCCGTTTCTTGCATCATGCTATCTGGTCGGGAGACCTTCCCTCCAGTCGCTGTTTTCCGTTAATCAACTGTTTGGGAATCGACGGAAATGAATTCCTGAGAGCAAAAAAAGTGGGGAGCGCAAGCTCCCCGAAGTTGCAGGTTAGAGTAGAGCTCGCTAAATCAGTGCGGAAAAAAGGTACGCACGCAAAGCTCGTCTCTGCCACTCTGATAAGCATTTGCTATGCCAAAACCTAGCCTTTTATCTTCAACCAGTTGCGGAACCCACCTACGTGTTTTCGGATTCTCACAGCTCTTGTCTTCCGTGCAACATATTCCGTGTTGGTTCTGCCTCGTAATGCCGAGGCATTCGTCACCGAGAGGACGGCGAAATCTGCACGGCTTCAAGCAGCTTCAGAGTCCGTGTTATGTCCCACCTCAGGCGCTGAACGGTAAGCTTTATCAAAGTTACCTTTTCCGAGAGCCCCCTCTGCTCGGCGGCACTGACGATGCGCGAAGCAGTCTCGAGTGCCTGTTGCGCACTGCGGACGAGATGTGCCAGCGAGTCGGCATGTGGTTTCCACAGGTACACGGAGCTTTCTTTCACTTTGAAGTCAGCCAGTTCCGACGTGATTCGCCCTTGAACCGCCACCATCCGCCTGATGACAGAAGCGTAGTCGGCGCGGAAGCTCTGTTCGTCGCCGTAATCGGAGCGAAAGGCGTCCGCCTCGGCAGGGCTGATGGCCAAACTCGCATTCTTCAACGGCATCATCGAGGGCGGTTTCTCGCCTCCCGCGCGTACGAAATTGCGGATTGACTCCTCCATGTTCTTCAGCTTGCTATCCTCGATTGTGCTCTGGATTACTGCGGTCGGCACGGCAGCTGTCGGAAGCGTCTGTGGCTGAGTTTGAGCCGGCTGAGGGCGCGGCGGCATGGAAAGACCGAACGGCAAAGGCGGCATGGCGGGACCATTCTTTGCAGTCGGCGCTTGTGTTCTTGCGGCGCCGCCCCTGTTTGCAACCGCTTTCTTGTACTTCGTCACCTTCCTGAACTTCTCGCGCGCATTCGTATAATCCTGCTGCAGCAGGTTCCCGACTTCCATGTCCACCAGGTTCTTGATGGTTATTCCATCTCCGAGAGGCGCCATGATGCTGCCTCCCTCGTTCTGAACCCTGCTGGCAAAATCCTTGATCTGCCGAGCTGCGTCGTGAAACAGTTCCGAAAATCGCTCCCCCAGCATGTCGTTATACTCCGCAGTGACGGCCAGTACGCGCGGATGGTAAAACCCCTCTCCAAACGACTGCTTGAGGTCGCGAACGCGGTCAATAATCCCGGAATCGATCAATTCATTGAAATCACGGAAATCCTGCACTTCATCACGGAGGAACGGAAACTCACGAGTCATTTGCAGGTGCGTTGCGGGTAGGGGAAGGTCCTTGGGCAGTTCCAGAATCCGAAACAGCTCCGCTGCAAACGGCGATGCGTCGTCCATTCCCCCCGACACCTTTGCGTCCCCATGCGTGCGATAGACATAAGTGGCCACAAGATCCGTCTTGTCCCGGTCCGAATCGGTGCGCTGGGGCTTGTTGACGAGATATCGCAGCATCGCCTCGCACGACCTCGCGCTCGAATAGATCGGCAGTGACTGCCGTAGCATGGCTGGAGTTATCGACAGGTCCAGGACGTTGAGCCAGCGACGCAGGATATTCAGTTGGACCGCCAATCGGTCAGGTGAAGACGCGCCGCCGCTCAGACCTGCGGGTACCGGCACTGGGTGCCCCAGCATCCCTTGTACCACCTGTATGTTGAAACCGTGTACCAGCGTCAGATCGGCAAACTCGCGGGCGGCATCTTGCGCCATCACGTTCTCCTGAACGGTGTTGAGTGCGCTTGAGTGTATTGCACAGGCACGGCAGGAACAAGGTTACCCTTGAGTGCGCTGTTGCACTCCGCAGATTGCCGGGTCTTAATTACTGGTGGGCAGCTTTGCAGGCGACGAAAGCCAGACCGAGCACCTTTCCGCAAACGTATCGCAACTCGACTCGAAACGTATTTCGGATGTCCTTATGCGGTTCGATCACCGTGACACGCATATGCATCCCTGTTTGGAACGACTCGGAGGCAACGTCTTGATCAAGCGTGATCGCCATTCCGCCCCCACCCGCTTCGGTCACCAGCCCAAGACGCCTTCCGTCTTCGGCGAACGCAACGGCTTGCTCTGGTATACGAAGTCGTGTGAACTGTCGGCGATCGTTTTCCATCGGCATATTCGCGATCAATCTGATTTTAGGCCAGTCGAGTCTCTTTGCAAGGGCCAAAGTACACGGCCAGAAAAATGCCACCCGGCGGTAAACGCCAGGTGGCAATCCATCCGAGCGATTTGGTTTCCTACTTTCCGCCCAGCACCAGCTTCGCAATGGTGGCCAGTTGCATGTTCGAGGTGCCTTCGTAAATCTTCCCGATTTTCGAGTCCCGCCAGTACTTCTCCACCGGGTAGTCCTTTGTGAACCCGTAGCCGCCGTAGATCTCGACGGCAAGAGAAGCGACCCTCTCTGCCACCTGCGAGCAGAACAGCTTGGTCATCGCCGCCTGCTTCACGAAATCCATCCCGGCATCCTTCATTCGTGCTGCGTTATAAACCATCAATCGCGCCGCTTCGATCTCGGTTCCCATCTGCGCCAGCTGGAACTGAATGCCCTGAAAATCTGAAATCGTCTTGCCGAACTGTTTGCGTTCCTGCGCGTACTTCAGCGCGTGTTCCCAAGCTCCCTGCGCTAATCCCAGCATCTGCGCTCCGATGCCGATGCGGCCTTCGTTCAGCGTCTCAATAGCGATCTTGTACCCCTTCCCGCGCTCACCAAGGACGTTCGCGACCGGAACCCGGCAATCTTCCAGGATCAGCTCGCAAGTGCTCGAGGCGCGGATGCCGACCTTGTCCTCCTTCTTGCCGACTGTGAAGCCGGGGAAGTCTTTTTCAACGATGAACGCCGTTATGCCTCGATACCCAGCCGACGGGTCAAGCGTCGCGAACAGGACGAACAGGGTCGCTTCCTTGCCGTTCGTGATCCACAATTTGCGCCCGTTCAGCACGAACTCGTCACCCTTGAGTTCGGCCCGAGTTGATAGTGCGAACGCGTCCGAACCGGACCCGGCCTCACTAAGCGCATAGGCGCCGACCCATTCGGTAGCCATTTTCGGTAGGTAGCGCTTCTTCTGCTCCTCAGTGCCCCAGCGTAGCAGCGCGTTATTCACGAGCGTGTTCTGAACATCCACTACGACACCGGCCGACGCGTCAACGCGCGAGAGCTCTTCAACTGCCAGAATCGCTTCAAAAAAACGGCCGCCGCTACCGCCATATTGATCGGGAATTTCGATGCCCATGAGCCCCAGCTGGAAAAACTGGTCAACGAGCGCGTGGTCGAACACGCCCTTCTCGTCCATCTCGCGGACAAGCGGACGAATTCTGTCTTGCGCAAACTGGCGAACGCTGTCCCGAAACAGCTGTTCGTCTTCGGTCAGCGCCACGAGCGGAAGGGGGAGTGATGCCGTCTGCACGGATGTCTCTGTCATTGCTTTGCCTCACCCAAATAATGAAGGACTGAGGATGATAGCAAAGGACAGCCTTTTTCGTCAGAGAAAGGGGACGGGTCAGTTGCTGGCGCAATCCGCTCGCAGAACCGGGTCAGTCCTGGCGTCTGTATACGACGCGAAGTCGGTCCGATTGCAGGATCCTTTTCAACTGAGTACGTGCGTGAACGGACCATGGCCCCTGTGAGTCGAGCTTCAGATAAGCGCGCCAATGTCTCAGTGCCTTGCGGGGCTCACGAACCTTCTCGTAAGCAAGCGCAAGGTTGTAATGCGCGTCTGCGTACGTGGGGGCCAGCGATATGGCCGTTTTGTACGCGTCTATGGCAGCCGAAACGCGTGCAGTTTCGTCCAGCACGTTTCCGAGATCGAAATAAGCAAGCGCGTAGCGAGGTGAAATCTCGATAGCATCGCGATAGTGTTGCTCTGCGCCCTTGAAGTCGCGGCGATGATAGAGAATGGTGCCGACGTTAATGTGCGCGGCTGCGTGCCGGGGATCCAATTGCAGCAGTTTCGTGTACGTAGCAATCGCTTCATCCGAACATGCCGGGTCTTCTTCCAGCGAAATGGCGCGGGCGAAGAGTTCCTGGACCGTTTCGGCGATTCTCATCGGACGAACGTTGGCCGCGACCACCCGATTTGCCGGCGAGAAGTCCAGCTCCAGCTGGCCGGCGATGGGATCTAAGGAGTGCCCTTCGTGACGGAATACCACACGGCCGTGCGAGGAGTAGGTGCCTGATTCCAGCAGCGGATTTTCCATGCCCGCCACCTGGCGTTGCATGGCCTCAAGCGATTCGCGAATGACCGCCGGACGGACGTGTTTCGCCCGCAGGTCACGGATCTTTTTCATCTGCAGGAGGTCAAAAAACGAAAAGAAATCCCCAGCGGCAACCAGGCCCGCTTTCTGCCACTGAGAAAGCTGTTGCCCTGTGATCCGAAGGATGCGTATTACGTCTGCTCGATGGTAGCGTTGCACGGTCGTTTCGGTCGAGCGACTTCATTATGGTGAAGAAATATCGAAAATCGCAAGTAGAAAAACGTGCAAATTGCACAAACCATTGATGATTTTGCACTGGTCTTGGGCATAGAGTTGAGGAAAACTCGATCTTTATTATCGCAAGGAGCACTGAGCATGTACGTCGGCCATTTCGGCCTTGCGCTCGCGTCCAAACGTGTCGCGCCTGAAACCTCCCTCGGCACCCTCTTCGTTGCCGCCGAGTTCATTGATTTCGTGTGGCCTGTTCTTCTCGCCACGGGAGTCGAGCAGGTGCGCATCGTGCCCGGTATCACGAAGCTGACGCCTCTGGATTTTTCCCATTACCCGATCAGCCACAGCCTGGCTGCGGTCTGTGTGTGGGCGCTGCTGGCCGCAGTGCTCTATTACGCTTTTCGGCGGTACGCTCGGGGTTCTGTCGTTGTCGGGGCACTGATCCTCAGCCACTGGTTCCTTGACGCACTGGTCCACCGCCCGGATCTTCCGATAAGCGCAAACGGCCCAGCCCGCGTGGGGCTTGGTCTCTGGAATTATCCACTCTGGGCAGTCTCACTTGAGGGCATCATCTTCGCCGCCGGTATCGCCGTGTACCTGCGAGCAACAGTTCCGCTTGATAGGGTCGGAACGCACGCTCTCTGGCCGATGCTCGCGCTGATGGCAGGCACGTGGGTTATGAACTTCTTCGGGCCTCCGCCGCCCAACGTCAGTTCAATCATCGCAGTCTCGTTCATGATGTGGATCTACATCCCGTGGGCAGCGTGGATGGACCGGCACAGACGCTCGACGACCGAAACTCATCGGTTCAAGCTCTTTACGAGTCGCCGCGCGGGCATTTAGAATTCCTGAAGAAACGCCGACGTAGCTCAGCTGGTAGAGCAGTCGATTCGTAATCGACAGGTCATCGGTTCAAGTCCGATCGTCGGCTCCAGAAATCGCAAAAGCCGCTCATTCGAGCGGCTTTCTTGCCTGTAGCCCGGCTTGGCCGCGTGCTCAGGAAACGAAAAAGCAGGACAGCATGTGGTCCAGCACCTCCTGGACCTCCTCGGTCGTCACGCTGCCAGTCACTGAATCCTCCGCGGCAAGAGGATCCCGCAGGAGTTCACCGACCGCTCCGAAAATCGCCGACCGGATCAACTGAGATCTCAGCCCTGGTTTCAGTTGGCCGGCAACACGCGCCTCGTCCAGGATGCCGTCGATGAGGTTCAGAAAAGCGGGTGCGGCTGGTGGTACCAGGACGGCTCCCCCGGTCTTCCTTCTTACTCGCCGGGTATCGAGCAACAGGATCATCTTGTATTCCGGATTGTCGTCCAGCATCCTCAGTGCGCGATTGAAGAACTCACGCAGTTTTTCTCGCGGCCCTGAAATGTGCTGGACTTCCGGCACGATCCCTGCCAGTTCAATGACAACCTGATCACAGGCAGCCTGAAGCAGCCCTTCCTTGTTGTTGAAGTTCTTTACCAGTTGCGTCTCGCTGGTGTGGGCGGCTCTCGCGATGCTCAATGTCGAAGTGTTCTCGTATCCCTGATACGCGAACAAATGTATTGCCGCCTCGAGGATGCGCTCGCGGCTGCTCTTCGGTGTGGCGGCTGTGTCCGTCATAAACGACTCGTTGTTGCCATGGCGTTCAGTCACATCACGCATCTAGCGACATTAACTCATGTGACACTGCCTGAGCCAAGCGCCATTCACAAAAAGCACCTCTGTTCCCAAAAACGGAAAAAGCTGTTTGCCACCATCTACAGCGCGCGGAGTGCTCCGCTCCAAAAGTCTTGGAGCGAGCATTCCTCGATAGTAGATTTGAAGTGATTTGCACCTTACATCTATGGTGACTCTAGTGAGACGGCACTACTTCCTCCTCCTTGTTCTGGCTCTCCTCTTCATTCTCGTGAACATGGCATGTGCGGAGCATCAGCCCGAGTGGCAGGACCCGCGCGTTTTCGGCATGAACAAGGAAGCGCCTCACGCTACTTTCACCCCATACCCAGGTGGACCTGCAGCGGGCCGCCCGTCGCCCTTTGTGCAGTCGCTGAACGGAATGTGGAAATTCCACTGGGTCAAGACCCCCGAGGAGCGCCCCGCCGACTTCTACAAGCCGAGCTACGACGTGAGCGGATGGAAGGACATAACGGTTCCTTCCAATTGGGAAATGCAGGGTTATGGCACGCCCATTTACACCAACATCGTGTATCCCTTCAAGAGGAACGCACCGTCCGTCATGGACGAGCCTGACGACCACTCGTGGACTGCCTACTCTCAGAGAAACCCTGTCGGTTCCTATCGCCGAACATTCACCATTCCTGCGGAATCGTCAGGCAGGCAGACGTTCCTCGTCTTTGATGGCGTGAACTCCGCGTTCTATGTTTGGGTCAACGGAGAACAGGTTGGGTACAGCGAAGATAGCCGTCTGCCGGCCGAGTTCAATATCACGAAGTACCTGAAACCCGGCGCAAACACAATTGCCGTCGAGGTGTATCGCTGGTGTGATGGCAGCTACATGGAAGACCAGGACTTCTGGCGCATGAGCGGTATTTTTCGCAATGTGACCCTGGTTTCGCGCGGCCCAATTTACATCCGCGACTTTCAGGTGCTTACGCCATTCGACGCACAGTACCGGAATGCCACTTTCAGGGCCCGCGTAGATCTGCGTGACCTCGCATCACCGCAGTCCGTCACAGTTGACGCACAGCTATTTGATAAGAACGGCAAGTCCGTTTTTGGTCCACTCGCGAAGCAAATCGATCTCGCAGGTGAGGGAACGGTTGACTTTGAACAGGAAGTCCGTGACCCCAAGAAGTGGTCCGCCGAAGAACCGAACCTCTATCGCCTTGTTCTCACGTTGAAGGACACTGCAGGCAAAGTCCTGGAAGTCATCCCGGTGCGCGTGGGCTTCAGGCAGTCGGAGATCAAGAGCGACCAGATACTGTTCAACGGGAAAAAACTAGTCATCAAGGGCGTGAACAGGCATGAGTTCGATCCCGACCTGGGCCAGGTAGTCACACGCGAGCGAATGGTGCAGGACATTAAGTTGATGAAGCAGAACAACGTCAACGCCGTCCGCACGAGTCATTATCCCAATGTTCCCGAGTGGTATGAGCTTTGCGACCAGTACGGCCTCTATGTGCTCGACGAGGCCAATATCGAGTCGCACGGATACGACTCGTCTCCGAAGCAGAGGATTTCCGATTCCGACGATTACACAGCCGCCCACGTCGATCGCGTCAGCCGGACGATCGAACGTGACAAGAACCACCCCTCAATCATTGCGTTCTCTATGGGAAATGAGGCGGGTTACGGGCGCAATTTCGAGGCAGCGAGGTCCTGGGCCAAATCGCACCACCCTGAATTCTTCATCGTCTACGAGCCACACGAAAGCTATCACGGCGACGTGCTGTCCCCCATGTATGTTCCGCCCCAGAAAATTGAGTCGTATTACCAGGAGCACGGAAAGGGACGGCCCTTCTTTGAGATTGAATACGCCCATGCGATGGGCAACAGTACCGGTAATTTCCAGGAGTACTGGGACGTGTTCGAATCGAAGAGGTGGGCCCACGGCGGATTCATTTGGGACTGGGTGGACCAGGGCATTCGTCGCAAAGGAATGAACGGCAAGCAATTCTGGGCCTACGGTGGCGATTTCGGAGATAAGCCGAACGACGATAACTTCTGCACGAACGGCTTGGTGTTTCCCGACCGCACCCCGCATCCGGGCCTCTCCGAAGTGAAAAAGTCATATCAAAGCATCAAGGTTGAGCCCGCCGATCTGCTGCGCGGGATCGTTCGAATTCAAAACAAGTACCTGTTCCGCGACCTATCCTTTGTCCAGGCTAGCTGGGTCCTTGAAGAAAACGGGGTCGCTGTTCAGCGTGGGGCCATTCCCGGCCTTGTCCTCTCGCCCGGCGAAAGCCGGGAAGTGAAGCTCGGGTTGCGGCAGCCCGTCACGAAACCCGGCGCCGAGTACTTCTTGACCGTGAGCTTCGCTCTCGCAAAAGACGCACTATGGGCGAAAGCTGGCCATGTGGTTGCATGGGACCAGTATCAGGTGAACTACCCGGTGTCGCCTGCGCCGGAGCACAAACCGAAGAACGGTCCGGAACTGAAGGTTGCAGAAGACTCAAACTCAATAGTCGTCTCGAACGCAAACGCATCTCTGCGCTTCGGCAAGGCCTCGGGTGCTTTGGAGTCCTACAAGATAGCGGGCAGGGAACTGCTCACCGCACCGCTGGCGATCAACTTCTGGCGTCCACCAACCGACAACGACCGTGGCAACAACATGCCGGAGCGCCAGGCGATGTGGAAGGACGCTGCGGCTAACCGCAAGGTCACCAGCGTGACCGTGGAGAGGATCAGCGCGGGTAGAGTTAAGGTTATGATGAAAGCGCTGATTCCGGCCGGCGACTCGACGCAGACAAACACGTTCCTCATTCACGCCGACGGCTCCGTTGAGGTCGCCAGCGCATTCAACGCTGGGGCGTACGACTTGGTCGATATGCCGCGATTTGGCATACAGATGGGAATTGGCGGGCAATTCAGAAACGTGACCTGGTATGGTCGGGGTCCGCAGGAGAACTACTGGGACCGCCACCTCGCTGCTGCGGTCGGCCTATACCGCTCGAAGGTGGATAGCCTCTGGACTCCGTACATTGAACCGCAGGAAACCGGCAACCACACCGAGACGCGCTGGGTTACATTCACCGATCCATCCGGTTTCGGCCTTAAGGCAGTTGGCATTCCCTTCATTGATTTTAGTGCGTGGCCGTTTCCGATGTCGGAACTTGAGCACCGCGATCGACCGGCGCACACGGGACACGATCATCCCAGCGAGATCGTCAAGTCCGGGGACATCACCGTGAACCTCGATTACAAGCAGATGGGCGTTGCCGGTGACGATAGCTGGGGCGCGCTGCCGCATTCGAACTACCGACTCTCGGCGCCCGAGTACCAATACGCGTTCAGGCTTGAGCCGATCCTGCCGCCACAGAAATCGCGCCAGGCGGAGCAGACTGCCAACCCTGGAGGAGAACGTTAGCGGCGAACTCCACTCACTGACGCGGTCGATTGCCGCACCACCAGCGACGTCTCAATGACAACTTCGCTTCCGCGGTCCTTCTTTTCCGCGATCTGAAGCAAGGCATGGAACGCCGCTTGCCCCAGCGCCTCGCGGGAGAGGCGAACCGTGGTAAGCGGCGGGGTCGTGTACCTGGCGATCTCGATGTCGTCGAACCCCACAACGGAAATGTCGCCCGGCACGTCGAGTCCCGCCTCGGCGATCGCTCGCAATGTGCCGACGGCAGTCATGTCATTCGAGGTCAGGATTGCGGTCGGCTGATGTCGCTGCGCCAGAAGCTGACGGGTAGCGGCCTCTCCACCGTCAATCTTGTGATTACCCTCAACTACCAGATTCTGCGAGGGAGCGATGTGAGACTCGCGCAGGCACTCTAGAAATGCCGACCGCCGGATCCGCGCTGATTTCAACGACGAGGGCCCCGCTATGAATCCGATCCGCCGGTGACCGAGTGCGATCAGGTGCTGCACGGCCTGCCGTATCCCTCCCACATAATCGACCGCGATGTTCGACGTTCTCGCCTGCACTTTGCCGACGTCCAGAAACACCATCGACATGCCCTGCTTTGCCAGTTGCTCGGTGAGGTCTTTGTCCATTTCAGAGGTCATCACAGCCACGCCGTCCACCTTGCGCTCGATCATGCGGCGTACCGCGATGGTCATGCGTTGCTGGTCGTATCCTGTGTTGGCGACCATCACGTCGTACCTGTGCTGTATGGCGGTATCTTCGAAGCTCTTTACAAGCTCAGGGAAGAAGGGATTGACGATGTCGGAGATGATCAGGCCGAACGTTTGGCTGCGGCCCAGCACAAGTGTCCGGGCATTTGTGTTCGGGTGATATCCGAGTTGTCGAACCGCCTTCCACACCCGCTCGGCGGTGCGAGGACTCACCAGAGGGCTACCGTTAATGGTTCGGGAAACGGTTGCAGTCGACAGCTTTGCTCTCGAAGCGACTTCCTTAATGTTCATGCTCGACAAGCGCCTTCTGAACTGACCTGACACTCTGGCGCATTATAAACGGGACCTGTCTGCGCGCGGACCACCGCACCGCTACACTGCCCGTTACGGTCGGTCACCGGCTGCAGACGGGTCCATACAGACGCACATGCAACATTCTGAACTCGGCCGCATCAGTCAACTGACATTCACGATCGACTCGCTCCAATACCGCTCTGGTGTCCCGTTCCTTCAGGGCGTAATCGCGTGCATAGGCGACGACCCACAGCCGTTCATGACCAGAGCCTCTAGCAACAGACTCTCCGGTAACTGCCGCCGGGGATAGCTCAACAACTTTCGCGTTGGAATTCCGGCGCCGATAGTAGTCGAATACCGGTTCGGACCACCCCGGAACCACGACCACAGCGTCGCCCTTCTGCGCATGTGACAACACGTACTGCGTCGCGTCCCGCCAATTCTCCTTAGGCCGTGTATACCGGAACGCCACAAACCCTACCGACAGTGCGACTGCCGACCACACCGTTATCTGCCGCCAGCGTGGCCGCATCTCGTACGCTCCCTTGGCAGCGAGTAGCACCGCCCCTGGTGTGGAGATCAGCAAATATCGTGGCACCAGCATCGGCTTTCTGATCGAGATCATGATGGCCATCAACATTGGAGCAAAGGCCCAACTCAACACCAGGGCAGCCTGCCAGCGCCGCACTTCGTCTCCACTGCTCCAGCATCTGCGGCAATACAGGACCCCAAAGGTCCACAAGACAAGATAAGGTGCCAAGGCCACCGGACTGCCGGCCAACTCAGAAAGCGTGTTCAGTACCTGCGAGGGCCCAAGCTTCGCGATCCACTCGACCTGATGCCCCTCATTGGTCGCAGCAAAGAACAACGCCGGCGATACGAGCACAAACAGCAATATCAGGCTGCCGAGTAATCTGAGCCACTGAGTGGTCCGCCGTCGGGTGATCACCAGGGAAATCGTATGAGACCCCACCACCAGCAGAGCGAACAAATGACAGTAAGTACCTAAGACCGCGGAAAGGGTATACAGGAGCCACGTCCACCAGCGCCCACGCTCGACTCCTTGCAGGAAGAAGTATGTGGCTACGGCGCAGAAGAACACGGCCATCGTGTACCCGCGAGCCTCCTGCGAGTAAGCAATGTGCGCGCCGTGAATCGCCAGCAGCAAAGTCGCGACGATTGCGATAGGTCGATCAAACAGCCGTCTGCCAATGGCATAGACAACAGGCAACGTCGCTACCGCAAATATTACCGACAGCATTCGTATGAACGCTTCGCCGCTGCCGATATGCAGCCATAGCCGCAGCGCGGCGAAGTAGAGCACCATGTTGAACTCTGAGTGCGACCACAGCCGTGCAAACCAATCCGACCACTCGCTGAGGGGAAGCCCACCGGCCCAGGCATTACCGACTGCAATTCCTTCGTCCAACCAGAGGCTCTTCCCTAGGAAGAGCGTCCGCAACAAAACCCCTGCCGCCAGCACTGCAGCCGTTCGTGCAAGATCGGCGGTCCAATGTTTCCTTGCCGGTCGGTTGGCGACGTCCGTTGCGAATGTCGCCACACTTTCATGCTCTGGTTGAGGTCGTTCGCTGCTCAAGGTGTCTGTATATAAACACAACGGCGTTCACTTCGAAAGTTCAGCGCATGTGTTCCAGTCAAGAAGCGTGCGAGAGATCAAAACCCGAGGAGAAGCTCAACGAAACATCGCGACAAACGAAAAGGCCACCGGCAACGCTGGTGGCCTTCTCTTCAAGGGAGAATAGTTCCGACGGAGGCTAGACCGTCAAAACTTGTGTTGCGAAAATCTTAGAAGCCTAAAACTTGGAGTGTCAAGGCATTTTTCAATATTAAATACCTTTGTTTTCAATACGATAGAGTTTTCCACACCGAGCACTGCCTAGGGCCGAAAAACGTCGTTTTGCGAAGCAATCCGCACCTAAACGACGTGTTTTCATCCACTTAAGCGATTATCGCCCGATTTTCAGTTGGATGATCTCCATATCCTCGGGGCGGTCAAAGACTCTCCCCGGGAACATGCGTTTTATCGCTAGTCGCGCTCCGCCGAACGCTATTCCGAACCCCAGCGCGAGCACGATCAGGATTCCGATGAGGACGACTATGTTTACCAGCAGGTTCGCAACGTTGTCTCTCTTGTCGAAGTGAGTGTTCTGGTTCCATGTGATCTCGGCGTCGTAATTGACCGAGGCCAGGAGCGATTTCGCCTCGCTATCGGAAATCTTTCCTGCGGTGAGCACCACCATCGGGCCTGTCCGCTTTGCGGTGAAGGGAGGTGTCAGGTCTGCAACGCCGCTGTTGTATGCCGCAGTTTTGTTCAGTCCCTCAATCGCGCGTAGCCTTTCACCCGCAATCGCTGGCGTCGGATACGAGATGATCATCAGCGTGGCTCGGCCGTCGTTTGTCTGGTACTTGCCGAGTACTGCTTCCGCTCCGTCTTGAAAGCCAACCACCTCAGGTGGCACCGGTGACCCTGCTTGCATCAGGCCTGCGGGGCCGACCACGTAACGCGCCGAGTTCTTCACGTATGATTGCTTGGGCAGATAAGTCGGCAGGATGGGCAGATTTGCCGCTGGCCCTTGTGCTTCCGGCAGCAGGGAAGCGAGTTCGCGCAACTCGCCCGCAGTCATGGCAGTGATGCGGTCGAGAGTGACTTGCACCAGCACATTGCTGCGGTAAAAGATCACCCGGTTGTTCGCGGACGCTCCCATACTCTGACCCGGCTTACCGCCCATGTCGATGGTCGTCATCTCGGGTTCTTTGTAGATCGTGAATGCACTGTACGCGCCACTTGCATCCGCAAAGCGTGCCGCCCTGACTGTGATCTTCCTTCCCGGACGTGTGTAGTCCGCCTGTTCGAAATCCGAAAAGTTCTCCTCTTTTAGAAGCGCGGCGTTCGTTGGATCTGCGACGGCTGGGTCCTTGCTCGTCTGGGACGGCGTCATCTTTGTCCACCCGGCAAAGGACTTAGGCAGCAGAGACGGCATGTCTGCTGCGACGGCTGGCACCAGCAACACCACGGCGAACAATAAAGAACCTGCTAGGATGATTGCTCTTTTCATGAGGCGATCACACATTCTGAGTTTCCAAGGGGACCTTACTGATTAGACGGCGGAGCTCACTTGAAAGTTTCTACCGGTCGCCTTCGCTGCCTTTGGGAGACTTAGTCAAGTCCCGCGAAGCGACTTTCACGCCGCTCAGGCCGCTTACGTACCGGGCCACGCCCTTGTAAAGGTACTCAGCTATCTTCTGGCGGTACTCCGGCGTCTGAAGTCGTTTCTCGTCGATCGGGTTCGACAGGAATGATATCTCGGCGAGAATGGATGGCATATTCGCGCCGATCAGAACAATAAACGGCGCTTTCTTGACGCCGCGATTTCGCACGGCCGGACTCTTCGCGGCAATGCCCGTATAGAGACTCCTCTGAACGTCTGCCGCGAATTCGCGGGACTCGTCGATCTTCTCCTTAAGCGTGATCTTCTTTACGAGGTCCTGAAGCTCATGGATGGACTTTTCGCTGACCGCGTTTTCGCGTGCAGCCACTTCCAAGGCTTCGGCCGAGGACGTGAAGTTCAGGTAGTAAGTCTCAACTCCCCGCGCTTCCGAATCTCTGCTCGAATTCGCATGAACCGAAATAAAAAGGTCGGCTTGGGCCTGATTCGCGATTGCGGTTCTCGTCTCAAGCGGAATGAAGGTATCGTCTTCTCTCGTGTAGACGACGTCAGCGCCCATGTTCCCGCGTAACAATTTCCCCAACCGCAGCGCTACGTCCAGGACGAGGTCTTTCTCCTGCAGGCCGTTGGGTCCGATCGTCCCGGTATCATGCCCGCCGTGCCCGGCGTCAACGACGATTTTGCCGATCTTCAATCCCAAGGCTCGGATCAGGGACCGTTCACCGTCTGAAGTGGGCCTCGCTTCACGCACATCAATTTCCGGTTTTGCCTCTCGTTTGCGGCGGGATGCAGTTTTGCTCCGGGCTACTTCTCTCGGCGCCACGGATTCAAAAGTCGGAGAACTCGTCGGTTCTTCGGTTGCCCTGAGCTCAGGCTGGCTCGCTTTGGCCACGTTGATCGTGGTGTCCTCAGCCTTCACCTTGGGCTCGGAGACTTTCAGGTCCTCTTCCAAATCAGAGATTCGTTTCTCAGCTACTCTCTTTTCCGACTTGGGCTGAGACCTGTCGTTCGCATCGACGGTCGCATCCGGTTCGGCTTCCTTTACCTTCGTTCGGGCCACCGTCGCGGCACCTTCCGTGATGGTCACGGCAGTTGTGCCGCTCTTTTCGGCCCGTTCAGACTTTCGCTCGCCGGTCTTGTTCGTTGTCCTCGTCTCCTGCTCAGCCGACTTCCTTGCCAGGACCGTTTGTGGCGTCGCAGCCTTCTTGCCGTGAATGTCGATAATCAGTCTGTATGGATTCGGCAGCAGGAAGGCGGAGTAGTCAGACACGTCGGCCACATCAAGCACCACGCGGGTCAGTCCGCGCTGATACTGTGCGACTCGGATCTTTCGGAGGAAACCGTCATCCACTTCAAAAGTCTTGCCCAGCAGCGACTGCGGCAAACGGGTATCGTGCAGGTCGAAGAATATCCGGTCCGGCGAGGGGATACGCCCGGCCTCATATTTCACCTCCGACTCAAGATCGATTGCCACTCGAGTGTAGTCCGGAGTAGACCAGTGCCGGATTCCAGTAACCAGCTGCGTGGTGCGCTTTTCTGATTTGCTTTTGTCTGCAGTCGTTGTGCCGCTTTCATTCTCCCGGTCGGCGTTGGCCTTGTCCGTCATCGCCGCTTCTTCGGACGCGGATGCCTCTTCCCGTTCCGCAGCAGGAGCCTCTTTCTTCAGGCTCGCCGTGCGCCCCGTCTTTTCGGGTTTCTGCTTCTGCTCCCGCGCAAGCCCTTTTTCTCTGAGCTTGGGATTGTCTATCTCTGCGATCGCCTGGCGAGCATCGTCGGCGTGGCGCGATTTCGGATAATGCTTCAGAAACTCTTGAAAGGTGGCCTTCGCCTGGGCGGAGTCGTCGAGGTCGTCGCGATAGATCTCGCCCATTGTGAACAATGCATCTACGCGGAATGTGCTCCCCGGATATTCGCGTCGGAGAAACTCGTATTGTCCGACAGCCGCTTCAAGCATCTTCCGGTCGTTGAAGCGCCGTCCGATTTCGGCCAGCATCTCGGCAACGCCCACGACCGCTTCATCAGCCTTGGACGAGGTTGGGGAGAGATAGTAAACGCGGCGGTAGGCCTCGGTGACGCGCTCGTACTGGCGCCGCGTCCGGTCTTTTTCGGGAGTGCGACGGAGGGCCTCGCGCAGTTTCTCCGCCTGCTCAAACTGTTCGCGAGCCAGTTGCTTCTTTCGGGCGACGGTTGCCGCGAAGGCGGGAATCCCGCCTACGATTGCCACAAGCAGAACGCCTGCTGCCACGGAGTAGAGCGATCGCCTTGTCAGCCGCACCGTCAAATGGCCCTTTCCAGCGCTTACCGGTCTTGCGTGCCCGCTTGCCGTTCCTTTCCGGTACCCCACTGATTGTCGCCCAGAATCCTGCCGTGTTCAATCAGCTTTGATCCGGGAAAACCTTTTTTCACTGGGTTGTTGCCGGCAGTTCTCGCTCACTCCTCGTTTGTCATCACCAGTCTGCCGTTGCCATCACGGAACATCCGGGCGGGTGCGGGCGACGAACCTCCGCCCGAACTCACGGTGACCGGCGTTCCGTTCCAATACATGTCAGTGATCTCCTTCACGTAATTTTGTGTTTCGCGATACCGGGGAACTCCGTTCGATTTGGCTACCGCTCCAGCACCGGCGTTATAGGCTGCAAGCGAAAGCCGCACGTCTCCCCGGTAGTTGTTCATGAGGTTCTTGAAGTAGCGCACTCCCGCATCTACGTTCTGCGTCGGGTCGAACGGATTCGTTACGTTCAGACTGCGCGCAGTGTCTGGCATAAGTTGCATCAGGCCCATCGCACCCTTGCGAGAAACCGCCTTGGGATTGAAATTCGATTCAGCCTTGATGATTGCGCGGACCAGATTCGCGTCCACGCCGTGCCGCTTCGCAGAAGTTTCGATCGCCCGGTCGATCTCGCCCGTGGTCACGATGCGGCCTCGCGCGAGATTACGATAATTGGGGCTGACCGGCGGCGCAGCACTGGGACGACTCGACGCCGGACGCGAGCCAACGTAAGTCGCTACTTCGTCCGCGGCGTTCTGAGCCGCTTTCATCACCATGGGCGAGGGAGGAGGCACCGGCTTCCAGCCGCGGTCCTTCGAACTCCAGTACACCAGGACGCTGGCACGCCGCCTGGGGGCCGACACGGTGTTCTGTACCGGACGTTCCTTCGGCCCATTGACCCATACCGTCCTGCCGTTCTCCTGGACTGCCATGATGCCCTCGGCAGTTGCCGATTCTGACTCGTTCGCGTCACTGGCTGCCATGCCCGTCAGGCTGAACGCACATGCGAACACAACTACACACAGCAGCCGCACGGCCGCACGCCTCATATTCCCGTGGCTATTTCCCAACGTGGTTCCGGTATCCAGTTGCATGCGACCTTCTCAAGTTCCGGCAACACTCTGCGGCTAAGCCTTCCCACCAGAACTCGACGGAAACTCTTCCAGAGTGCTCAGATTATAAGTTTCTTTCCATGCCCATCGACAGACACAGGTATCACCCCAGTAACCCGAAGGTGAGTGGCGGAAAGTAACTTCTACCTGCCGGATCGTCCGCTTCGCACGACTGCACAGAAAGCAGCGTGTCAAACCTGACGCATAAGCGTGTCCCAGCACACACATCACCCAGTCGACCGAGCTCACAAGTTCATTGTTTTAAATGCAGACATTTGCTCGCTTGCGTGCTGAGCAATCCTTTCGGGAAAGATCTTGCTTCGGTTAACTTTGCATTGTAAAGTACTTCACGATAACAGGAGGCCTGATATGGTCAAGCGCATCGCCGCCATCGTCTTTATCTTCGTCTGTACCGCCGTGGCCTGGATGATCCTCGGCGCCACCATCTTCTCGCGCACATACGATCGCTCCGGCAAACTCGGCTCCAAAGTGGCTTCAACCTGGGGAACGCGGCAGGAGCAGACGCCACCGACCGCCGTTTACACGGAGCAGGTTGTGAGAACGAAGTTCGTCGAGGAAAACGGAGAGAAGGTGCCGCGCACCTACCAGGAGACCGAGACCGTCGATTTGCCGCTTGAAAGCAGCCGCATCGACGTCGACCTCAACCTCGAACACCGCATGAAAGGCCTGCTGTGGTACAGCACTTACAAAGTCGCATTCGGCGGCCAATACGTGTTCCGCAACACCACAGACAAGCCGCGGGACGTCAAGTTCGCCCTGCATTTCCCGGCCGCTCAGGCCATGTACGACGACGTCCGTGTGCTCGTGAACGGTCAGCCCGTAGCCTCAACCAACAGCGCCGACTCTGTTCTCGCCAGCGCCACCATACCGCCCGGCGACACCGCAGCGTTTGGCGTGGGGTATCGCTCGCAGGGGCTCGACAGCTGGTCCTACAAGTTCGGCGAAGGCATTTCTCAGGTACGTGATTTCACCCTGAACATGAAAACGAACTTCCGCGACATCGACTTCCCCGATAACACGCTGTCACCCACCGAGAAACGCACAACCCAAACAGGCTGGAATCTCACATGGCGCTATTCCAACCTGCTTAGCGGCTTTGAGATCGGCATGACCATGCCGGAAAAGCTGCAACCCGGCCCACTTGCCGGACAGATCAGCTTTTTCGCGCCGGTTTCGCTGTTCTTCTTCTTTTTCATCATGCTGATCATCACCACGCTTCGCAACATTGACCTGCACCCGATGAACTACTTCTTCCTGGCGACCGCCTTTTTCGCCTTCCACCTGCTGATGGCCTACCTTGTTGACCACATGTCCATTCACGCGGCGTTCGTCATCTGTTCAGCGGTATCGGTTTTCCTCGTCGTCAGCTATCTGAGGCTGGTTGTCGGCATGCGTTTCGCCGCCGTGGAGGCCGGCATCTCCCAGTTCATCTACCTGGTGCTCTTCTCATACGCCTTTTTCTTCAAGGGATTCACCGGGCTCGCAATCACCATTGGCTCCATCC
>JAEZPW010000254.1 GCA_023441255.1 Acidobacteriota bacterium | reverse complement strand
CGGCGCTACACAAGCTTTGGCGTTACACTGTCCCTACATTACGGAATGAAGTAGAACGGATTGGGCAGCTTCAGGGACATCTCTGCCTGCGGGTCGCCGATCAGGTCGCTCTCCTGGTCGCCCACGTTCAGCACGATCTTGTAACCCTGCTCGACGATCTTCTTGCGCGCTGCCGGTTTGTACTCGCTGGCCTTCTTGCCGGTGTCAGCGGTAGTCCTGAGCGTGAGCCCTGTCCAGTCTTTATACCCGGCCTTGAGCAGGTTCTGCTCGGTGGCGAAGCGTTGCTGTTCGCTACGTCCGGTGATGAAGAAGAGGTCCAAGTGCAGTTCGCGGGCGGTGTTGTAGAGCTTAAGCATGGGCGCGATGGGCGCGGCGTTAGCCGCCATGGCCCACATGTCGAATCGCCCCGCTTCGTAACCGAAATCGGTCAGTGCGTAGTACGGATAGTTCGAAAGGCAGGTCTCATCGATGTCGAACACCACTGCGAGTTTCTCGTTACCATCGCGCTTTGCCGCTCTCTGCTTCAGGAATTCGATTGCGCGTGCCGCCTGCTGCTCCAGATCGGCCTCGTAGCAACCGCTTTTGCCATCGCAGTCGTAGTAATGCTTGAGCTGGCTCTTGACCTCGCCCAGGTTGGGAATGGAATCGCCCGAGAGCTTGGGCTGTGGTTGTTGTGCCGCAGCCGTCATGGAAAGCAACACTGCCGCGGACACTAGCAGCTTGTGAAAGCTCAATCTGTTCTCCTGATGCCACGCGGAAACACAGTCCTTGCCGCGCGGTGAGTACTAGCGGAAAACAGAATCGTAGGAGCTGCAGCGGAGAACGTCAATGCGAGATCGCCGGACGAACGGAGCTAGTTTTCAAAGCGAGACGTGGTGGTTCGAGCCGAACAAGGAGTGGATCAGTGAAAGCCCGGTTCCCGAGAAGTCGAATTGACTTCCCGCTGAAGCATCGCCAGCTTGAACCTTCACTCTACGATGGCCAGCACATCGCCGGCGTTCACGGCCGCGCCTTCCTTTACCAGCAGTTTTGAGACAACGCCCTTCTTGGGCGACTTCAGTTCATTCTGCATCTTCATGGCTTCGACGACGAGAATGCCGTGACCCGCTTCCACTTCGTCCTTTTCGCGCAGGATGAGCCGCACCACTTTGCCGGGCATAGGTGCGACCAGTTTGGCTGGCCCTTCGAGCGCGCCTGCTGCCGCGCGGCGGCTGCGCAGCGAGCGCGGGTCTCGCACCTCGACCGGAAAGCGCACGGACTTGACCCAGATGTGGAGGTCATTGCGCGTTTGCTCGCGCTTCACCTCGTAGCAATCGCCATTGATGATCAGCGAGATCACGTCGCGGCGCGCCACCACAGCGTCGATGTCGTATTCCTTGCCATCGAGACGACAGTTCCAACGGCCGTCGGTCTGGCTCAACTCCAGCTTGTGCGGCTTGCCTTCGATCAGAATCTCGTATGTCATAGAACCTCAGCTGATAGTACCTAGTACCTAGTACCTAGTTGTGAGTACCGAGTACCGAGTACCGAGTTGTTAGTCCCGACTTACGACCAACGGCTTCTGAGTGCTGAGTAGCGGATCCCGACATCTGATTTCCGATTGCGACCAGAAAATTCGACAACTAGGAACTAGGTACTAGGTACTGGAGACTGCGTACCAGGTACTCCAAACTCGGTATTCGGTACTCACAACTAGGTACTGCTTACCTCATCGCCTCCGCCCTTGCGGTTTCCTTCCACTTCGACTTCTGCGGCTGGCCATCGGTTCTTGGCGGCTTCGTGCCATCCGAAGGGAGCGCTTTCGTACCTGCGTTAGCTGTGCTTGGATCGAGCATGGCGAACAGCCCGGCGGCAATGGCGGCGATCTTCACCTTTTCCGGATCGACGCCCTCGGGTGGTTTGCCGGATTTCAGTAGCCGGTCGAGAAATCCCGTATCGAGACGGCCCGCGATGAAGTCAGGATCGTGCAGGATACGCCGAAACAGGCTGAGATTGGTCTTGATGCCGCCGATGAAGTACTCGCGCAACGCGCGCTGCAAGCGGTCAATCGCCTCCTCCCGGTCGGCGCCGTAGCCGATCAGCTTGGCAAGCAGCGGATCGTAGTCCAGCGGAACGGTAAAGCCCTCGTACATGCCGCTGTCGCGACGAATACCCGGGCCGGAGGGTTGCAGGAGCAGGGTAATGGTGCCCGGCGACGGAAAGAAGTTGTTGTCGGGGTCCTCGGCGTAGACGCGGCACTCGATGGCGTGTCCGCGTATGTTGATGTCGTCCTGCTTGAAAGGCAGCGGCTCGCCGGCCGCGATGCGCAATTGCAGGTGGACCAGATCAAGCCCGGTGATCAGCTCCGTTACCGGGTGCTCGACCTGGAGCCGCGTGTTGACCTCGAGAAAATAGAAGTTCTTCTGCTGGTCGCTCAGGAACTCGACCGTGCCGGCGTTAGTGTAGCCGCAGGCTTTCGCCACGCGTACCGCAGTTTCTCCCATACGGCGGCGCATATCGGGATCGACCAGGGGCGACGGCGATTCCTCCAGCACTTTCTGGTGGCGCCGCTGCACCGAGCACTCGCGTTCGCCCAAGTAGACGATGTTGCCATGTTCGTCGCCCAGGATCTGCATCTCGATGTGGCGCGGGTTGACGATGAATTTTTCGATATAGACTTCGTCGTCGCCGAACGATCGCAGGGCTTCGCTGCGGGCCGCCTCGTAGGCAGACTTGAGCTCGTCCGGGCCAGGCACCATGCGCATGCCCTTGCCGCCGCCTCCGGCCGCAGCCTTCAGCATGATCGGATAGCCCACTCGTTCGGCGGTCTGCTGCGCTTCCTCAAGCGACGTAAGTCCCGTGGCCGATCCGGGCACGAACGGAACATTGGCAGTCATCATGAGTTGCCGGGCGCGCGTCTTGGACCCGAGGGCTTCCATCGCTTCAGGCGTAGGGCCGATGAACTTGATCCCCGCCTCGCGGCATGCGCGAGCGAAGCCGGCGTTTTCCGACAGAAAGCCGTAGCCGGGGTGGATGGCTTCTGCGCCGCACTTCTTCGCCGTCTCGATAATTTTGCGGATGTTGAGGTAGGACTCGCTCGCCTGCGCCGGTCCGATGTGGTAAGCCTCGTCGGCCTTGCGCACGTGCAGCGCCGACCGGTCCACGTCCGAATAGACGGCGACCGACCGGATCCCCATTTCATGCAGAGCGCGGACTACACGCACCGCAATCTCGCCACGGTTCGCGATCAATACCTTGTTGAACATGACTGAAGCCCCACAGTGCCCGAAAATCATACTTCAGGCACTCGGGTCCTGAACAGCGGTGTGAGAGTAGCCTCTGTATTACGCCAGCCGGTCAGGCAGTGGCGGTGGTCAGGACCGATTTTGGCTCGTCAACACAGTGCGCGAGCAGGAAAATACAAAAAACTGTCCCTTTCCCCGCCGCACTCTTGAAACGTATGTGACCGCTCTGGCCCGCGATGATGTCTCTGCTCACCCACAATCCGAGGCCCGTGCCAACATTCTCTTTGGTCGTAAAGAAGGGTTCAAACACCCGCGATCGCAGCTCTGGCGGAATGCCTGCGCCATTGTCCGCCACCGTTATGCGAATAGTTGATATCTCATCAATGCCGGTGAGGCATCGGGATACGCGTATCGCGAGTTTGCCCCCGGAGGGCGGTAGTGCGTCGATACTGTTGGCTATCAGGTTTGAGATCACTTGCCGCAGTTCTCCGGCGACACCCCACACGATGCCGTCACGATGATAACGCCTTTGTACTTCGACTCCTTTGTGCGCGATGCGCTGACGGTAAATGAGGAGAACCTCGTCGGCAATGGCGCAAACGTCGACGGCGCCAGGCGCATTGCGTTCACGATAGAACCCGAGCGTTTGTCGCGTGAGATGTGCGACGCGCCTGAGTTGCTCGTCGGCGAGCATCACGTTCTGCCGTGCCGCCGCCGACAACGTAGGCTCCAGCGAAAGCAAATAGACGGCGTTCGTCACGGCAGCCAGAGGATTGTTGATCTCGTGTGCCACGGTCGCCGCCATTCTCCCAACGGAGGCCAGCTTCTCGGTTCGAATCAGGGCCTCAGTGGCGCGCGCCTGGCCTCGTTCGTATTCGTGCACCAGGCGTGCGGTACGAAAAACCGCAATCCCGAACGCCACGATCGTGCAGACAACCAGCAGCGCCGTACCGAACTCCAGGTCGATCCATCCCGTGCGCTGCGCCTGAAGACTTATCCAGCCGAGCACCGTCAGTACGAGGAACGTGTACGCCAGAAGACGGCGAGACAATATGCCACTTGGTCCAGGGTCGGTCAGCAGCTGTGCGACGCCCCTGTTCGGTCTTGCAAGGAGGATCGCGGCCGACAGAACGGCAAACATCAGCGACGTGTGAAGCGACATCTGTACCTGCGTCCCCGCGCTGTAGAGCGCCTCAACCCTGTAGGTATAACCAATGATCGAGACAAACGCGATCAATCCGGCCAGAACGGCAAGGACTTCGGAGACAACGATTTTACCGAGTCTCCGGCCGAGGAAAAGCAGGCCAAGGGCGAGCAGCGGAAACGCCACAGCGGTGTTCGGAGCGAAGCGCCCGGGAAACACCGGCAGCGGCCATCGTGAGAGGGCGCTCGGAAACAGCTTAGAATCGATCTTCAGGTCGGCCGAAAACAGGTACTCGGCCAGCACCGCCAGGGAGTAGAACAACACCGGAACAGTGAGCAACTTTCCAGCCACCGAACGCCACTTCGGGACGGGCTCCCATAGTTGAAACAAAAGCGATATTCCGCAAAGGATGAAGCACGTCGCTGTGGTAGGGACCATAATGCTTACGCCCGGCAAAGGCGCGCGCAGCCAAACGATATCGAATTGCCATCCGACCAGGACAAGGCCGCTGGAAAGGATTGCAGCGATGGCGGCAAGCGGCGAGGCAAGCGTTTCCCATCGATAGGTAGAGGCCGTTCCGCCACGCATTCCTTCTAAGATGCGGATGTGGAACTCCATGGCTGGACGGAGTTACCGCACTCTGGAACAAAAAAAGCCCTCCGGTTCACCCCGGCAATTCGCCAAGTGAGCCCGGAGGGGCTTCTCGTCTGTCTGAGGAGGAACTGCGCCGCACGGTGCAGCGAGGCCCAGACGAGGGAGCCCCCTTTGGTCCCAGCTACTTCTGTTCTTCGGTAGTGATGATGCCCGTCGGAGTTGCCTTTTCCGCCTTGGCCTTCTTGGTCGCCATGGTCTTGTCGACCCACTCGTCAGCCGTCTTAAGAGCGGCGGCGCGGGCGGCCGGATCATTGCATTCCAGGTCGGCTTCTTCGCGGTACATCAGGTTCAGGTACGCCATGGCGTCGTCGTAATCAGGACGAAGCTGAAGCGCCTTTTCGAGCATCTGCTTGCCTTCGGCCACCTTGTCCATGTTCTTGGTGCGAAGTTCTTCGCAGACCTTTTTGTCCTTCAGCTGGTCGTTTGGCCCCATACCCAGCTTGGCGCGGGCTTCCATACGGGGCTGGTACGACTGGGTCCAGTCGATGACCGCGACGGAGTAATAGGACTCGGGGTCGTTCGGGTCGATGTCGACGGCCTTCTTGTAATATTCCTTCGCCTGATCGAACTTCTTCATCTGCAAATAAAGGAAGGCGATACCCTTTACGCTGTTGATGTTCTTCGGGTCCTGCTGCAGAACCTTCTGATACTCGTCAATCGCCTGTTCGGCGTTGCGGTTGTTGTCTGGCGTGTCAGCGCCAGGGATGTACTGCTGCGCGTAAGCGGTCGCCAGGTAGAGCTTGGCGTTCAGCAGTGTGGGGTCGAGCGCGACCGCATTCTGGAAGCGGTTGATCGCCTCTTCGTACCTGGCATTCTTGTACGCATTCACGCCTTTGTTGAGCTGGTCGCGCGCTTTCAGCTTGTTGCATCCAACCGCGCCGAACAGCGTCACGGCGATGGCGACAACCGCCAGCACACGTACGCTAGTCTTCATGTCTCAATCTCCATTCCTGAACTTCGGGTCTGCAGGCGCGGCAGAAGCCGGCACTGTGCGCAGCTCGATAGGCCGGGTCTTCAACCCGGCACGGACGGGTCAACGACCCGTCCCTGCACAACGAAACTACCCGCCGGCTTCGACCTTGGCCGTGATCAGACCGACCTTGTCTACGTTGGCGGCATGCGCCATATCGATGACCTGCGCCACGTCCGCGAAAGGCAGATCTTCATCGGCCTTCACGAACATCACGCGCTCGGCACGCTCCTTGAAGATGTCTGTCAGGCGCCCCTCGAGGTTATCCCAAGTGACGTCTTCCTGATTGATCTTCAGGGCCGGCTTGTCGCCGCCGCTGCGCATAACCTGCACGACGATGGTGCGGTCTGACGACGGCGGATTCGCGTTCGGATTCTTCGGCGGCTGCGGTACGAGCGCATCCAGACCTTTCGGCGTCAACGGCGTGATCACCATGAAGATGATCAGCAGCACCAGAAGGACGTCGATCAGCGGGGTGACGTTCATGTCGGACGTCTGTCCGCCGCCCGAACCACCCATTGACATTGCCATAACTAATTCCTCTCTATTTACCCGGCGCTGGGGGCGCTGTGAACGTTCCCTGTTTGCGCTGCTCGGTCAGAAGGCCCAGTGTGTCCACGCCAGCCGAACGGACGTTGTCCACCACCTCGACCACGTTGCCGTATTTGGTGCGGGCATCGGCCTTGATGAAGACGCGCTTGTCGACCTTATTCGACAGGCGGTCTTTCACTTTGGCCGTCAGCTGGTCAGGCGTAATCTGATCCGAACCGAAGAAGATCTTGCCGTCGCGCGTGACAGCGACGAGCAACGAGTCTTCCTTGTCGGCATCGGGCATCTGCACCGGGTTGTTGGTTCGCGCCAAGTCCACGCTGACGCCCTTCTGCAACATGGGCGTGATCACCATGAAGATGATCAGCAGCACCAGCATCACGTCCACCATGGGCGTGACGTTGATGTTGGAGTTGACGTTTGCAGCTTTCTTTGCGATTGCCATTTGCTAAATTCTCCTGCAACGTTCACCGCGTCTGCGGCTCGTTAGCCGTACCGGTAGGCCTGAGGCTCCGGCGGGACCCGGGGTCCCGCCGGTCAGCAAATGCTCAAGACTCGCCGGTTCAGAACGCAGTTACTTGCGCACCGCGTTGCGACGCTTCAGGAAATAATCCACGAGTTCGCTCGAGCTGTTGTCCATCTCGACGTCGAAGGCTTCGACGCGGCCGGTCAGATAGTTGAACATCATGACGGCCGGGATGGCGACGAACAGACCGATAGCGGTCGTAACCAGAGCTTCCGAAATACCGCCGGCGACGGCGCCGAGACCGGTAGCTTTCTGGGTCGAGATTTCGCGGAACGCGTTCAGAATGCCGACGACCGTGCCGAACAGTCCGACGAACGGGGCGGTTGCGCCGATGGTGGCCAGGCCGCCGAGGCCGCGCTTCAGTTCAGCGTGAACGATAGCTTCCGCACGCTCCAGGGCGCGACGGCTGGCTTCGATGGTTTCGCCCGGGATGTCCGACGACTCGCTGTGCGCCTTGAATTCCTGCAGGCCAGCGGTGACGACCTTCGCCAGGTGACTCTTCTTGTTGCGCTCGGCAACGCGAATGGCTTCGTCGATCTTTCCCTCACGCAGCGCGCCGGCAACGGCCGGGGCGAACGAACGCGACTGCTTGCGGGCGGCGCTGAACGCCATCCAGCGGTCGATCATGACGCCGATAGACCAACCCGACATGATGAACAGGATGATCACGACGATCTTGGCCAGCCATCCCATCTGCTTCCAGAGCGAGACCGGATCCCATCCGGGAGCGCCGGCTTCCTGGAAAATGAAGGCAGCAGCCGTGGATACGTTGGCGAGTGCTAGACTTGCAAGGTTTGCGAGCAACATTTGCTGAATTTCCTCCTCAGGAACTTCTTCTTTCTCGGGACCTGAATATTCAGGCCATACTGCGCCTCAGGCGCTGGACTTGGCTGCGAACGAGACCCACCTGCCGGCGATCCGGCGCGGCGAACGAACGCAGAGCTTCATGACCGCGAATCCCTGGTTTAGCCGCCAGCCAGGGTGAAGTTCACGGTGATCTGGGTTTCGACTTCGACGGGCTCCCCGTTGAGGAAGTAAGGCTTGTACTTCCACTGTTTCACCGCTTCGATGGCTGCAGGGGCAAGCATGGGATGCCCCGATACCAGGTGCAGGTTTTCGATGGCGCCGTTCTTGGCGATAACCGCCTGAAGCACCACGGAACCCTGAATACGCGCCTGGCGAGCCAACGGCGGATAGTTCGGCTTAACCTGATGAATCAAAAGACCTTGGGAAACGCCCTGCGACACGCGGACACGCTGCGGAGTCGCAATCTTAGGAACGTTCGCGGTCTGAGGCACCGAACTGATAATGCCGCCGATCACGCCACCCATCTGACCACCCGGAACGCCACCCGGAACACCACCAACCACACCGGCAACACCAGCGCTCGGCGGCGGAGTATCCTCTTCCTTGATCATGGCGACTTTCTGGGGAATCTTGGTCGGCGTACGGAGCTGTCCCTGATCGAGATCGCTCTGGACCGCCTTGGGAACCACTTTCACCGGCGTCGCTGCTGCCGGTGGCGGCGGTGGCGGCGGTGGCGGCGGAGCGACCAGGAAGGTCATTAACTGCTGCTTTGGCAGGGCTTCCGTGTAGATAAGCGGAATCAGAATAAGCACGCAGAGCAACAGAATCTGCAAGATGAACGACAGGAGCGTCGTCCCTGCTCTCTTTCCGCTTCCGAACCGGCCGCCCGATTCCAAAAGGCTGTCTTCAAACATATTTGTTCTCCGTCCCGAAACTGCTAACAAACTTAGACACCGGAGTCGAGCTTTTTGCTCCCAACCACTGCTTCCCGGACAACCTTTTTGTGGTGGGGGCTTTCCGCCCCTCCGAACCCGCAAAGCCGGACCCGGCCCGGCCTGTAAACGTGTACTCAGGAGTTACCTGTCAGGGGCGGATTTATGAAATCCGCCCCCTTGCCGGACCTTCTGCCCGGCCAAACACCGCCCGCGCTCGTCGGATACCCCATCTTCGCCGAGCGAAGGGTGGGTCTTTCCGGCATCCGCGCGTCTACACCTTGGCCTTTACCTTGCTTTCCTTGCGCCCGCCGCGACCGGTTTCAACCGGAGCAGGTAGCGCCTTCTTGCTGCCGCGCCAATCCTGGTAGGCCACCAGCATCGGCGAAGCGACGAAGATCGAAGAATACGTGCCAATCAGTATGCCGATCACCAGCGCGAAGCTGAATCCGTGCAGCACCTCGCCACCGAACAGGAACAGCGAGAGAACTGTCAGGAACGTCAACCCCGACGTCAAAATCGTTCGGCTTAGCGTCTGGTTGATGCTCTTGTCCACGATGTCGGCCAGCTTCTCGCGGCGGAGCAACTTCAGGTTCTCACGGATACGGTCGAACACCACGATCGTGTCGTTCATCGAGTAGCCGACCAGCGTGAGGATGGCCGCGATGACCGTCAGCGAGATTTCCTTGTTGGCCAGCGAAAATGCGCCAACCGTAATCAGCGTGTCGTGGAAGCAAGCTACGACCGCAGCCACACCGTAGATCAGCTCGAACCGGAACCACAGGTAAACCAGCATTCCGACGAGCGAGTACGTAACAGCCAGCCAGGCCTGCTTCTGCAGTTGCTTACCAACCTGCGGTCCAACGATCTCGACGTTGCGTACGCCAAAGTCCGACAGGAAGAAGTCTCGCTCGAGCGCCTGCACCACCTGCGGCGGAACCACGCCGTTCAGTTGCGCGATGCTGCTGAGCACGCCACCATGAACCGCGTCGCGTTCGTGAACAATCTGCTGCGCAATCTGCGCGTAGCGCTGCGCGGCATCGGTCCCAAGCTGCATCGGGTCCTTGTTCATCAGGTACTCGCGCAGGCTGGGGGCGCCGGCATTGTTGAGGTCCTGCTTGTCGGAAGGGACGTTCGTCTCGAGCGCGCGGATGATCTGGTTCTTACCCTGGTCGAGCGCGGACTCGCTGGTTTCCTTCTCTTCCAGCGAGATCAGCACTTCATTGTCCGACGGCTTGCCGTAGCGCTGGATCTTCGCATTGTTCAGGTTCGCCTTGTCCAGCGACGCGCGGATGGCGTTATCGTTCGGCGGGTTGAGGAACTTTACGTAAACCAGGGTGCCGCCGCGGAAGTCCACGCCCAGCGGGATGCCATGCCAGAACAGGATCGACAGTATTCCTGCCACGCTGAAGAGCAGCGAGAAGGCAAGGAAGTACCACTTATATTTCAGGAACTGGATATTGGGATTGCGAAAGAACTCCACTTCGCGGCCTCTTGTTCTTCCCCGTTCCGGCTGTTCTGTTGGGCTAAATACCTACAGACACCGGAGACGGATTAAATGTTCCAAACTTGTTTCAAAGATTGCGCTGCTTACAATCGTCAGCGCCGGGCATGTGTGGCGCGCGCGCGCGGGCCCCCCGCGGGCGG
>JAEZPW010000241.1 GCA_023441255.1 Acidobacteriota bacterium | reverse complement strand
GCGGTTGATAGAAGAGTTCGATGGCACGCGCGAAAGTCAGGTAAGGGTTCCTGGACCGCAGCGTTGGGGTCTGTACGGCAGGGAAGTCCTCGGCGACGATGATGGCGGAGGCGCTCGTGGTCCTGGCGGCGGCGGCGTACTTCGGATTAGCAACGAAAGTGATCTGCCCCGGGCCAGCCTCTTCGATGCCGCACACGCCAGTGATTTCGAGGCTGCCATCACCGTCCAAGCGGACGTTCAGTGTAGATGCGATATCGCTCAGCTTCATTCAGTCGCTCTCAGGACATCTCTCGTGAACTCGATTGTAATTGAAGGTAACGCGCCAGCTCAGGACGGAAACCCACAACGCGGCCAGTGCCCGTCGACCGAGCTACTTATCGTCGAAAAGACCGACCTGTCCCTCTTGCGGAGTAGCCGCTTTGCGCCTGCGCTGTGCGCCGCCAATGACGGCGAGGACAGTGAGTTCCGAGATGGCGGTTCGGGGCACGAAAATGCGCTGGGTATTGGAGCGCGTGTCCGGGGGATTTATGAGGAATCCTTCGGGTTCCACCTGGGCAAGGTTGTTGGGCATCATGCCTTCCACAACTTCGTTATCGCGGAAGCGGATGCGCACCCAAAGCCCCTCGGCACGGGGCCGAGTGGTGAAGGTTTTCCGGACCAGCGACTCGGAATCGCCGAACTCTCGAACGAAATAGACGCCTTTGATTTCAGAAAGATCGATGCCTACAACGTTGCCGGCGGTGTTCAGCATCTCCAGCTTGCCGTCCACGATGAAGCTGACGCCGACGTAGCCGTTGACGGCGTCGCGATCCATTTTTCTAACTACGACCTTTTTATGTGTCGAGGGCATCTGTTCTGTAGGGCCAAAGACAACAGAAAGTACGACTTACGGCAGCGGCCCAACGTACCGTGCAATTTGGATTCTCGCATTTTCGAGAAAAAGTTGCGTCACAAACCGCGTAAGTGTAGCCAAAATATAAACGTTGTGGTATGTTGCCTTGTCTACCGTAGGCCAACTCCGGCACCTAAGTCGCGGAAACGGAGTCACTTACAGATAACACGGAAAGCGGTGCCCCCAGCGCGGGCTGCAGTTCTCCTGATAGACGGGTTGTTGTGCCTAAGCCTGTTTTCGCCTGAACCGGCATCGTGAACGCAAGGAATGCCCGACTTTATATACGCAATTGAGACTCGGCTCACGCCGGAACAGCAGCGCGCCCTTGCGGTGGTAGTGGATACCGCGCGTGCGCAAGACATGAACGTGTACCTGACCGGCGGGACCGTTCGCGACCTCGTAACCGGTTTCCCGATTCGCGACCTCGACTTCACAGTGCAGGGGAATGTCCTGAAACTGCAGAAGGATTTGGAACGCGCGGGCGCCACCGTTCAGGGCGTGGACGAAGACCGCAGAATTCTTTACATCACGCTTGCCGGCAACGTTCGCGCGGAAATATCGATGGCGCGGTCCGAAACTTACGACAAGCCGGGCAAGCCGCCGGCGATCGCTCCCGCGACGATCAATGAAGATCTTCGTCGACGTGACTTTACGGTGAACGCAATGGCGTTGTCGCTGAATCCGGCATCGCGCGGGCTACTGCTCGATCCATTCAACGGCATGGCGGATATCGAGGCCAAAGTTCTCCGTATCCTGCACAATTACGCATTTCTGGAAGATCCTTCGCGGTTGATCCGGGCATCGCGGTTTTCTGCAAGATTCCACTGGCCGCTGGAAGAGCGGACGCAGGCCCGCTATGACGCGGCAAAAGAAAACAACTACATCGAGTACATCGGAAACCGGGCGATCGGATACGAAATTGAGCAGCTTGCGTATGAGGAAGATCCGCTGCACATCCTGCGATCGCTTGAGAAGGATGGCTGGCTGAGCGTCCTGAACTCGCATTGGAGCGTTGCCAAGGTGGACAGCGCCGGACTGGCGCAGTTGACCAAGTTGCGCCAGCAGATGGTCGATCTTGGCTATGTTCCGGACACGGCGCCCGTGGTGCTTTACCTCCTTACACGGCGCTTGTCCGATAAGGACGCTTCGGACATTCGCAAGTTGATACCACGAAAGGATCTGGTCGAGGCCTGGAAGCACCTCGAGGACGATGCCAAGGAATTGGCGAAGAAGCTGGCAGGGAAAGAATCTGCAACGCCCTCCAGAACATGGCAGGTGTTGAGCCAGGCCAGACCCGAGCTGATCCTGTTCCTGCAGCTCACAGGCAAGCAGCAGACGGTAAGTCAGAAGATCGCGAACTTCTTCGGGAAGTGGAGGCAGGTCAAACAAAAGCTCCCATTGCCCGAAATGCTGGAGATGCGGATCACACCCGCGCTGCCGGAGTACGGAAAGATCGCGGAAGAAGCTTTCATGCTGATGCTGGATGGAAAGCTGCGTTCGAGAACGGAGATCGTGAAGTTCCTGAAACCGTTCGAGCCACCGCCGCCACCGCCACCACCGCCTACGCGTCGAGGGCGGGGCGCAAAGGCCGCTGCCGCAGAAGCTGGAGCCGGTGCTCCTTCCGGCCCGGGACGGAGGCGGAAGCGAGTGGTCGAAGAGGAAGAAGACGAGATCACCGAGGAACTCGGCGAGGAGCTGACGAAGTCTCTGCGTGCCAGTTTTGACGAGGCCGAGGAACCAGAAGAGGACCTCGACGAGGACGTCGACACGGAAGGCGACAAAGAAGAGGAAGAGGACGGGGCGGGAGAAGAGCCGAAAGCTTCCAAGACAAAGAAACGCGCCGAGAAGCCTGAAAAGAAGACGGCCCAACCAGCTGCAAAGGCCAAACAGCACGCAGCAGCGCCGGTTAAGAAGGTCGCCGCGAAAAAGGCTGACCATCCACCGGCAAAGAAGTCTGTGCCTTCCAAGCCTGCACCGAAGAAGAACAGCAAGAAGAAGGGTCGATGAGGCCAGATTGCTAATTGAGCGACCCCGCAACGGCGGGGTCGTTTTGTTTTTTGTGAAGCCTTCATCGAGGTGTTGTATGCAGGTTCGTTCCGACGACGCTGAAATCACGTACGAGGTCATCGGCAAGGGGCCGAACGTGGTGCTGCTCCATCCGTTTCCCGCCAATCGCGGAGTGTGGATGCCCGTGGCAGAAGTACTCGCCAGCCGATACCGCTTGATACTTCCGGATCTGCGCGGACACGGTGACTCTACGGCGGGTGACGGACCGGCGACAATGGAAAAGCATGCCGAAGATGTATTGCGGGTCTGTAAGGACGCCGATGTGGGCCGCGCCGTTTTCGCAGGCATCTCGATCGGCGGTTACGTGCTTTTCGAGTTCTGGAGACGTCACTCGGAGAGATGCGCTGCACTGGTGCTTAGCGATACCCGTGCGGCAGCCGACTCGGACGAAGCGCGATCAGCGCGTCTGAAGGCTGCGGACGACGTGGAGAAGCACGGGCCGGAAGCTTTCGTCGAAGCGCAAGTCCCAAGGCTGCTCGGGGCAACTACGCTGGCCGGACGTCCCGACATCTGCGATGGAGCTCGGCAGATGTTGCGCAAGATGACGGTTCGCGGCATTGCGGCAGTTCAACGGGGAATGGCCACCCGGCCGGATTCGACCCCGACACTCGCCACGATCGACGTTCCGGCGCTGCTGGTTTTCGGGGAAGAGGACCAGTTGACGACACCGGCAGAAGCCGACTCGATTGCGCGTGCCATACGCGGGAGCAGGCTGCAGGTGATACCGAAGGCAGGGCACTATGCGATCTTCGAGCAGCACGAAGACGCGGTCAGGATTCTGCGGCCGTGGCTGGATTCACTGCCAAGGTGGTAGATAGACTCCAAAGCGGCTTTGGGTACAATCGTGAGACCATGTTCGACACTTACCTGGTTCCAGAAAAAACGGTTGTCAACGCGAAGGGCGACAGCACTCCAGTGGACGTCAGCGCGGCCGCGGGTCGCGTGCTTCTCCTCCTGTTGAACATCAGCGGCGTGGTTGAGCAGGAGTCGCTTGACCTTACGATATGGGGGTCGGCAGACGGGAAGGACTGGGGCGCCAAGCCACTCGCGGAATTCCCGCAGAAGTTTTATCGCGGCGAGCACCCACTGCTGCTTGATCTCGCTGCTCACCCACAGGTGCGCGAGTTGCGGGCCCACTGGGAGGTGAATCGCTGGGGAAGGGGTTCAGAGACGGCGATGTTCGAGTTCAGTGTGCGCGCTACGGAAGTTGCGCCGGAAATGCTGCAAAAGGCCGAAAGCCGATAGCAGATATGCAAAACGAAAGCGCCCCCGCGACGGGGCGCTTCTCAATTTTCGTCCTTACTTCAGTGCTGCAGTCGTGTTGACAAAGGATTTCGCTTCCTGCAACTGCTCACGGGCGGCCGCGGCTTCAGGGCTCTGGCCATCTTTGCTCAGAAACGCCTCAAACTGCGCAATGGCTGCGGTGTAATCTTTCATCCCAAGCAGCGCGTGACCCTTGACGAGATAAATCGGCGGAAACTCGCTGGGCGCGTAAACCTGAGCCTTGCTGGCGTGCTGCAGAGCGGCCTCGAAATCGCCCTTGCCCAGGTTCGCTTTGGCCAATTCGAACTGTGCCTGCCATGAGGTCGGACTTAATGCGATGCTGCGATCCAATTCGCGCAGCGCGTCCTCATATTTGCCCTCGACGTTGTAGATCGCTCCCATGGCCGTGTACGCCATAGCGGAGGACGGGTCGTAGCGCAGAGCCTGGGTGAAGTCCTGGGTAGCAGAGGTGAGGTCATGTTGCTGCATGGCCAACACTCCTCGGAGCACAATGGCGTCCGCATATCTCGGCTCGATGGCAAGCGACTTCTCGACGTGCTTTTTGGCTTCCGCGAAATTGCTTTTCTGCAGGAACTCGCGGGCCTTCTCCACCTCATGGCGCGCCTTTTCCGGGACTTGCAGCTGAGCAACTGATATGGATTTTGCTCCGCCGGGATCGCTCGTATCAGTATGCGGCAGCATAAGGTTCACCGTGACTTCAACAGCTTCGATACGCACCCGCTCGCGCCCTTCCGAGATTCCGGAAGTCGCTACAACCTCGTATGTGCCACGAGGCAAATTCTTGAGTGCAAACGTGCCGTTCGGATTGACGTATCCAGATGCGACGATCGCTCCAGTCGAAACGTCGTGGACCTCGACCCTCGCGTCGGCTGCTGCATGATTGTCGGAGGTCGTAACAGTTCCAACCATGGATCCCTTGTCCATGATCGACTCTGGGCCTGCGGCAGCTCCGGTTACGTTGTTTGGAACAAGGTCGCCCGATGCCTGACGGAACTGAGCTACCAGAGGGGTGGAAATAACGGAGGCACTCAGCGCAATGCTGAGAACCGCGGCCCTAAACATCATCTGTAACCTGCAAAAAAACCGGACGAGTCGGCTTTATTCATCAGGCTTCGAATACTTTCTCGAGGCTCTGTTCGCCAATCTCGGCACGCGCCTTGCAACTGCGTGCTAATTCAGTCTGATGAGAGTTCAGATATGAAGTTGCCCTTTGACGCTGTATATTGAAGGCTCCTGCGGAACCAAGCCGCCGAACGGCGTATTTCCGGTCACAATTGAACATGAACTCACACCTTGAAGCGCAAATATCCCCAGCCAGATCGATAAGCGGCATGCTACGCCTGCCGGGCGACAAATCCATCTCCCATCGTTACGCGATGCTTGCAGCAATCGCTGAGGGCAGCACTCGCCTCGAAAACTTCGCGACAGGCGCGGACTGCGCCAGCACGCTGGAGTGCATGAGAGCGCTCGGCGCAAGCGTGTCGCGGACCGGAGATACGGTAGAGATCGAGGGCTGCGGTCGTGAGTTGCGTGCCCCGGAAGCAGCGCTCGATTGCGGCAATTCCGGGTCAACCATGAGGATGTTGTCCGGAATATTGGCAGGGCAGAAGTTCGAATGTGAATTAATTGGGGACGAGTCTCTATCGCGCAGGCCGATGGGGCGCGTCATCGAACCGCTGGAAATGATGGGCGCCAAAGTTAGCGCACAGCAAGGAAGGCCACCGCTGAAGATCAACGGGGGAGGGCTCCGAGGCATAACCTACAAGCTGCCGGTAGCGAGCGCGCAGGTGAAGTCAGCTGTGCTATTTGCGGGGCTGTTTGCCGAAGGCGAGACTTCCGTCGAAGAGCCGCTGAGAACGCGTGATCATACTGAGCTTGCGCTGCGGGCGTTCGGAGTGGACGTGACGCGCGATGGGGCAACCGCCAGGATCCGAGGCGGTCAGACGCTTTCTCCTGTCGATACCGTAATTCCTGGAGACATCTCAACTGCGGCGTTCTTCCTGTGTGCCGCTGCCATTCTGCCTGAGTCCGACCTGCTGCTCGACGGATTGCTCTTGAACCCCACTCGGGCCGCCCTTCTCGATGCTGTGGTAGCACTCGGGCTTAAGCTCTCCGTGACGAACGTGAAGGAGCAGCACGGGGAACTCACCGGAGCGGTGCACGCGCAACACGGCGCGTTAAATGGCCTGCAACTGCGAGGAGCTTCATCGGCGATGTTGATTGACGAACTGCCCGTACTGGCGGCCGTCGGCCCGTTCACTGAAACCGGAGTTGAGATTCGGGATGCGCGAGAGCTGAGGGTCAAGGAATCCGACCGGATTGCCGCAGTCGCAACGAATCTGAGAGCCATGGGAGCAGTGGTTGAGGAGTTCGAAGACGGTTTGCGCGTTCCTGGGCGACAGAAGCTGCACGGTGCCCGCGTGAATTCGTTTGGTGACCACCGCATCGCCATGGCATTTGCCGTTGCGGCGCTCGGCGCCGAAGGCGAGACCTTTATAGAAGACGCAGACGCGGCACGCATTTCGTTCCCCCAGTTTTTCGAGATCCTGAAGCGATTAGTGCGGTCTTAGCTTGCGGTTGTGCGACCTGCCAGTTACGTGCATCAACATTTAGAGCGGAGCGGTTACTGCTGCGTTAAATGGCACATCCGATTTGCCGATGTTCAGCCCACCCCTGAGTTGTCGAGCACATCCAACGAACCGTCCCCCGGAATAATTGCTCTGCGATAGCGGTGCGCTGACGCGTGCCTCGCAATAGCAGCGCAAAAGAGGGGCAGGAGAAAGTAAGAATGAAACGGCTCGCAGTATTGTTAGCTCTGGCGGGGGCACTCTATTTGTTCCCTGCTCCCGCGCTCGCACAGGACCATGTGGAAGTGGGTGTTTTTGCCGACTACGTTAAGCTGCACAATGCCGGCGACGCCAATTTCTGGGGCCTGGGCGGCCGCGCAGCTTTCAACGTGCACAGGAACATCCAATTTGAGGCCGAGATGGCCTATGACTTCGAGAAGACCATAAACGTATCGTTCACCTCGAACGGAGGCATCACTGTCGCGCGCAGTCCGCTGCACCTGCTACACGGTACCTTCGGACCTAAGTTCACGTTGGGCACGGGCGCGTGGCGAATATTCGGCTTTGCAAAAGGCGGCTTCTTGAACTTCAGCACAAACACAAGCTTCACCGGTGCCGTGACTGGTGTTACGAGCGGTAACACCAACGGGGTGTTCTATCCGGGAGGCGGCGTCGAAGCTTTCGCCGGCCCAGTTGGGTTGCGTTTGGATGTGGGCGATCTCATGTATTTCGACAGCGGAGCGAATCATAATCTGCGGGTCACGTTCGGTCCGCACTTCCGTTTCTGATCGATGACGTTCTGGCCAGTGTGCGCGTCTACCCGCCGGCAGTACAAACTCGGTCGTCAATGGAAAGAAGCAGGAACTGAGCGGCAGCTAAGGCTGCCGCTTCTTACTTCCATACCTGAGTTTGCAGAAACATTGAACCCCACATTTCACGTTCCGACCGCAAACTTTCACGTTCATCGTACTCGGCCTGATATGCTAAATTGAAAGAGTGGGTGCGTAGCTCAGTTGGTAGAGCAATGCCCTTTTAAGGCATGGGTCGCAGGTTCGAATCCTGCCGCACTCACCAGATTTCAAACGATTTATGTGATTCGCGCGGGAAAAGTTCAGACGCCATAAGACGCCATAAGGGGCCGGGACATCAATCCCGGCCCTTTTCGCGTCTATCCGGCGGCGTTCGCTTGCATCGCCCTGAGTTTTTCCGGAAGCGTTTTGGGCAACACCGTTTTCACAACCTTGGCGTGCGCCTTGTGCTGGTCCGCAGAAACCGTCTGGGCGTACAGCTCCAGAGTGAGCTTCGGAGTTGTATGCCGGAGTTGCGATTGAGTGATCTTGATATTCTCGCCGTTGCTGACCAACAACGTTGCAAGTGACCGGCGAAGCGTGTGCCAGCCGATCGGCGCTTGCTTCGTACTCTTCAGGCCAGTGAGTTTCTCGATCACTGGGCGAATATGGCGACGAAACAAAATTTGGTACGTGTACGGCGTCCTGCCGTGATGGAATGGACTGGCGAAGATCCAATCCGTATCCGCACGATATGGCGTGTGCTCGCGCCACAGGCGTAGCATATCCATGATCGGTTTTGCCAACGGCAGATCGTTGTCGCGCGACTTCGTTTCCTTCACCTCGCCCTCGACCACAGCCCGAACTGAGCGCAACGAATTCGCGGACCACTGCACGTCCTGCCACTGACAACCGATCAATTCGGACGCCCTGAGAGCAGTGACCGCGTCGAGTAGAACCATGACGGTCTCTCGGAGTGGCAACTGCTCCAGCACTTGCCGAACTGTTTCCGGAGGCAAGACGATTCGCCTGATCACTGCTTTGCCGCTCTGCCGCACTCCGGTCGAGGCGCCACGATGACCAGGTGTGCCGCCTTGACCGCAAATGGGGTTGCGGTCCACCAACTCCCACCTGACGCCGTGCGAAAAGATCGTGGACATCACACCCTTGATCTTCAGCTTGGTGCCGTCCGGGCGATTGATGGAGTGCAGCCAGTCCTCGATGGCCATCGTCTTCATCTCGCAGGCCAGCTTGTCGTGCCACGCCGGCTCGATCCAATTCTTGATGTAGGAACGATTGCCCTTGCGGGTTGACTTGGATGCGCGTGGCAACTCGTGATCGATGTAGTGGTTGATGAGATCGCCGAAAACGATGGATCTCAACTGCTGCTTGTTCTCGTTTAGCTTGAAGCGCAGCCTCTCGGCGGCCTTGTTGGCGGCCGATTCCGACTGATATTGCTTCAAACTGCCGATTACTTCTTTGTGGTGATGGCGCTGGCCGTTGATATTTTCGCTCCAGCGAAACACCCACACCGTGCCGTTCGCACGATGTTCCTTTCTGACTCAGCCGCTGTTGTGGCGGATGCGCGTAGTAGGACCGTGACTCAATTGACCCTCCCTGTCGTGTCACGATCCGCGTGATCTCCATGCGGCGAATTTACTCTGCCGCGCAAGAACTCGGCAAGCTCACTGATGAGGAAAAACCATCTCTTGCGGGGACCATCTCCGAAGGGATGTGCGGGAATCTTGCCTTCGCGGGCCAACTGTTTCACCGTGCGAGGCGATGAGTGTAGAAACTCGGCTGCAGCATCGGCCTCGACGAATGGTTCGGGAGGTCTGAGCTGTGTCGTGACTGGGGCGCTGTTTAGCATGTGATCGTTCGTCCTTGCGGATGGCTCCGCGTACCGATTCCACTCTCGCAGGTCTGTTTGGGTGTACCAAAGCTATCGACGGCAAATATCTCGAAGAGCAAACGCCGCAGGCCGAAACGATTTCGAATTACGCTGAAAGCAGCATCGTCGCGCAGTGATGGCGCATTTACACGAGGATGCTTCAGAACGATATGTTTGATTGAGGTGCTCGAACAGCATCAGGCTTCGGCAGGCGTTGTCGGGGCGTTGCTCCTGGAAACGTACTCAGAACACAGGGTGCCCGTCCCGAACGTTCAAGAGAGTGCGGGTCTTCCCTTGCCAAATCGGCGAAAAAGACGATTCACACTTCCATTCGATTTTCTGCGTAGCGCACGTATTGCGACACGAGGCCGGAGATCTGTCCAGGCGAGATTCTCTCCGTATTCACACGGTCGAGCAGCGCGTCCCAGCCCTTCTCGACTTCGCGGATCTTGATTTCCGCTTTGGTAGGGCGCTTCTTGAATCGCCGTTTCAGTTGTTCCATTCCAGCTTTACGCGCCTGTACCACCCATGCAGCTAAGTCGAGGATCTCGCGTACTTCCTTTACGGGCGACGTCCTGAAATACGCCCACTTTTTGAGGATCTTCTTAGCTCTGTCGACCTCAGATTCCATGTCGCATACCCATTTCCGGCCTTCGCGATGGAACGATAGACGCGAGGGCAGCCCCTCTTCGCGAATCTCGTGCTGGACACTGAGACAGGTTCGCCACCAGCGTGCGACGTGTCTTTCTCGTTTCAGCGCCTGTGCGAGTCGGCCGATTTCCCGAGTGCAATGCCCGACCAAGTATTTGTTCATACGGAACTCTGCGGCAACCTGCTCAGTTTCTGTTCCGAGCTTCATCTGAGTCCAGATCAGCAACTTCTTGTTGAATGAAACGTGCTCAGCCATTGCCGCCATGTTTCGCCGATGCGCCCTTTTGGCAAGACACCCGCAACTCGTCGCTGCCTTTCGAAGTTTGCCATCTGGGCCGACCTTGGGAGGTCGCTTCAGCGAATCCAGCCGGACCTTGCGGTGACTCCGATGGCAATGGAAGCAGTGGACCCAGACCCAAGCCTTCCTGTGCTTGTCCCTGCCGGCAAGGCCCTCGATCCTTACCCCAGTCAAAACAGCGTTAAGTTGCTGGTATTCGGCCTCCAAAAGGTCATCACAATCATTCGCAGCAGTCGCCTCGACTGCATTGCTGCAAGTTACTGGTAGCACAGCTACTTACCTTTCTGTTGTGTGACGGTCCTAAAAACCCCTTCAACACTGTTGGGCTGTAAAGTGTGACAGTCTCGTATCAGCGGCACGGCGTGCCGCTTCGATGAACTCAGGCAGGTAGGAGTCTCACCCAGAGAATGTGTCGAGCCGAAACTCCAGTGGCTTACTGCTCGCACAGGTGTTTGCTCGACACAGGCCAGCTCGGCTGGGCGTGGCGACTGTGCCACGCCCTTGCTTTGAGCGGACCATCACATGACTAAGTGGGGCAACGATGTGTTCGTCGTGCTCGCTGGCGTTACTACCGCAGACAGCGGCGCGGGCGATCCCTCGTACGAGTGCGTGCTCGTAGGAATTATTTCCACCGTGAAGGAGTGAAGGAACCCGAGCATATGGAAGGCAACTTCATTAACGGCCGCAAGCAATACCCTTGTGCGCTCGTCCGAAGGAACATCCTGCAAGCTCCTCTGAATCTGCTCTCGGAGAGTTGCGACGTAATCGCCTTTTCGCGCGAACTTACGACTCCGGTCGCACTGACGCGATATCCTATCGGCTTTGATTTCTCGTATCGCACGCTTAACCATATCAGCCGCCTGTTCCGGCGAAGGCTCTACGTCCGAGTCGATCTGAGCAACGACACGACTCAAAAGGCGCTCGTTGCCCTTCTTTGCTGGATCGTAGCCCGCCAGCATCATAGCGTCTCTCAGCGATCTTGGAACGCTCTGCGCGCGTTCGTAGTCTTCTAAAAGGCGCCACACGGTCCGTGTCGTACACCCCAGCGCAGCGGCGATGGCTGACACCGCACTTGTCCACCCTCTCTGAGGTGGGAAGGTCTGGTGCTCCGGGAAGGTTTCGCGATATGCCCAGAGGGCGCTTGCAAGATTGTACCGGCTCTGTTTGAACGATCGAGCGGCAGCGACGACCCATTCGCGAGGTTCCGAACCATTCGGAACCTCGAACTTCGCCTCGATAGATTCAAGCGTGGCATCGAGTACTGACAACTTGTCAGTAACCGCCTCGTTCAAGACGACGTCTCTCATCTCGCGCTCCTGCGGGCGGCGGTCAGTCCGCCACTAGCCGAGGATTGCCTGCGAGACCGCATGATCCGATGACATGCGCGTAGGACGACAGATACCCTGCCGGTATACTTCCACGCATCTTGCCAGGGTGCGAACCGGCCGCTGAAGTCGCGGCAAAACTTTTTGGGGCTGACTTCCTCTTGTGATTGGACAAACCGGCCAGCGGCATCGCGCTCCGGTACGTAGAAATTGTTCATTCAAGCTCCTTCTTCGGATTGACGTGGTTAACTGCGAGCGTGTTACGTTTTTGCTGTTGCTGCACCGCAAGAAGTCTTGTCAGACACCATTGAAAGCACCACGCCTGTCGCTGAAGTGGTGGCGAACGTTGTTGAGCAACCGGAGCCCAATACGGATGACAACTTTGCGGCCGCATTGAAGAAGTCACGATGGGGGTCAAGGCCGAGTGGATCCCCGGCACAGCATTGAGAAAACCGAAACGACGGCGTATTTCAGACGCCGCGCGGACGCCATAAGAGCCTGGGTGCTTGTACTTAGTTGATTCTATTGAGAGCTATATGGAGATAGCGGATCGTGCAAATTGTTGTAGCGATTTAGCCTCGATAAACTTTTAAGGCATGGGTCGCAGGTTCGAATCCTGCCGCACTCACCAGAGTTGGCGCCTGCATCGCGGCGCGGGGAATTTCAAAACATCCGCCAGGGCCGGGACATCATTCCCGGCCTTTTCACGTCCGCCAACCCTGCCGTCTTCGTTGATTCCGCTATTTGTCCCAAGAACGTAGATCCAAGGCCCGTCTCATCTCGAAGGTAGGTCTGGGCAAGATTGCGCTGCACCTGGCTGCAAGAGGTCGGATAAGCCCACAAGAGCAGACTGAACCAGTTCACGTGTCGTGGTGGTTCTATGCATCGGCGCGAAGCGCAACTTGAGTATTTCTTTTGCATTGACACGAATCACCTCCGTTTGTATAACTAGTCATCATATTGAATATTTATGCTTCCGTATTCCATTACGCATGGCCGGCGGCATGAACGCAGAAAGTGGGGTCGAAAACCTGGCGCGCGCAAATATTCAACCCGCGGTGGTCGGCGCCACCGGTTATGCCGGGGCTGAGGTGGTTCGAGCCCTGTTGCGCCACCGCTTCGTCCGCAAGCCGATCCTGTTACAGCGCGAGGGGAGCGAGGCCGGTGCGGACCTGGCGGATACCTATCCGAAGCTGGCGGGCAACGACAATCTCGCGCTCGAAAGGTTCTGCTGGGAAAGACTGAAGGGAGCAGATCTCCTGTTTCTCTGCACGCCACATGACGTATCGCGCGCATGGGCGCTTGAGGCAGTGCAACGAGGACTGCGCGTTGTAGATCTCAGCGGCGCCTGGCGGCTTAAGGAGTCGTCGAACCGCGCTGTCTATGGATTCGACGATGCGGACCCGAAAGCCGCGTCGCAACTCGACGCCAACGCCGTTTACGGAATTCCCGAGCTTTACTCGCAACTGATCGAGTCGGCGGAACTTGTGGCCAATGCCGGTTGCTATGCGACGTCAATCATTGTGGCGCTCGTGCCGTGGGTGCGCGCCGGGTTCGTTGACCTGGATTATGGGATTATCTGCGATTCGAAATCAGGCGTGTCGGGCGCGGGAAAGCAACCCACGTCGAAAACGCACTTCGTAGAAGTGGCGGACAATCTGTCCGCTTATTCCGTATTCGGACACCGTCACACCGGCGAAATCCTCGAGCAACTCAAGCTTAGTCCTGAGCAGTTGCAGTTCACGCCGCATCTGTTGCCGATCCGGCGTGGAATTCTTTCCACGATTTACGTCCGGCTGAAAGCGGGAGTTTCGGCGCAGGAACTCGAAAAATCGCTGTGCGCTTTCTACGAAGGCAAGCACTTTGTGCGGATATTCGGACTGAAACGCCTGCCGCAAATCGCGTTTTCGGTGAACACGAATTACTGCGACGTCGGATTTACGGTCTCTCCCGACGGCACGCGCGCTGTCCTTGTATCGTGCCTCGACAACCTGCTGAAGGGCGCGGCTGGTCAGGCTGTGCAGAACATGAATGTGATGTTTGGGTGGGACGAACGGGAAGGTCTGCAATGAGACTAGTGGTCAAGATCGGTGGCGCCGCACTCGACAATAAGGAGATCGTGCAGAGGTTCGCGACCGCAGTGGCGCAACTCTCCAGGCTCGGACATCAGGTTGTGGTAGTCCACGGCGGCGGTGCAGCCCTGACTCGCACTCTCAAGGAGATGGGACGTCAGTCGCAGTTTATCGACGGGCTGCGTGTAACTGATTCGCAGACGCGCGACGTCGCGATCATGGTGCTGGCCGGTCAGTTGAACAAGCAACTTGCTGCCGCCGTCGTTCGCGCGGGACAACCGGCCCTGGGGCTTTGCGGGGGCGATCTGAAGCTTTGCAGCGCGATGAAAAAACGTAATGGTCCCGACCTCGGCTACGTAGGCGAAGTGACCGGCGTGAATGCCGAATGGATCGAGAAGTTGTGGCAACAGGGCGCGGTTCCCGTAATCGCTACGATCGCGCTTGGTCCGGAGGGCGAGTACTACAACGTGAACGCGGACCAGTTCGCGTCAGCTTGCGCGATCGGCTGCAAGGCGAACGCACTTGTCTTCTTTACCGATGTGCCGGGCGTGAAGGGTGAAGATGGCAGCGTCATTCGCTGGCTGCCGATGGACAGCATTGCCGACATGGTGCGGGACGCGACGGTCAGCGGGGGCATGCTGCCGAAACTGGAGGCCTGCATGTGGGCGCTGCGCCGCGGCGTTCATCGTGTTCGCATTCTTCCGGCCAGTGACGTGGAAGTTCTGCCGAGCTTCTTCACGCAAAAAAGCGATCTTGGGACGGAGGTCTTCATAAGGTGAGCACGGAATTGCAGCGCATCATGGAGCAGGAAAAATCATTCCTGATCTCCACCTACGAACGATTCCCCGTGCTGTTCGAGCGCGGTGAGGGCGTGTACCTCTACGACTCTGCTGGGAACAAGTACCTCGATTTTTTGAGCGGCATCGGAGTGAATGCCCTAGGACACGCGCATGCCGCCGTCATTAAGACGATCGAAACCCAGGCTTCTCAACTTATCCATATTTCCAACTTGTTCTTCCACCGCTATCAGGCCGAACTTGCTTCGGTGCTGACGCAACTGTCGGGATTGGATCGCGCTTTTTTCTGCAATAGCGGTACAGAGGCGTGGGAAGGGGCGCTCAAGTTGGCCCGCGCTTACTCGCGATTGAACAATGGCGAGAACACGCTGCGTACCACGTTCCTGGTGATGGAGAACTCATTCCATGGCCGTACATTCGGCTCACTGGCAACGACAGGACAGAAGAAATACCAGGACCCGTTTGCACCGCTGGTTCCGGGAGTGCGCTTCGCGCGCTTCAATGATGTGCGAGATTTGAAAGAAGAATTCGACGATAGCGTGTGCGCCATCGGGCTTGAGACGATTCAGGGTGAGGGTGGTGTTCAGCCAGTCTCGGACGAGTTTCTGACTGCGGCACGCGACCTGTGCGATGAGCACGGCGCGCTGCTTATGCTAGACGAGATTCAGTGCGGCTTGGGACGTACTGGCGACTACTTCGCCTTTCAGAGCTATGGCGTGACGCCGGACATCGTTACTGTGGCTAAGCCGCTGGCTGCGGGACTTCCCCTGGGCGCGATTCTCGCGCGGGAAGATGTGGCCCAAGCGTTTCATCCGGGCATGCACGGCACTACGTTCGGGGGCGGACCGCTGGCGTGTGCCGTCGCACTCACGTTTCTACAGATCCTTCAGCAGGACGGTTTTCTCGCTCATGTTGCGGAGACCGGCGCCTATTTCCATGAACAACTGAATGCTCTCAGGGCGAAGCATCATGCGATCGTGTGCGTCCGCGGCAAAGGACTGATGGTTGCCGCAGAGCTGGCTTCCGCAGAGCAGGCCAAGCAGGTTGTGAAAGAGATGCTGGCCCGCCACGTCATCATCAACCGCACGCACGAGACGGTGTTGCGTTTTCTGCCGCCCTATACCGTGAACAAGATGCACGTCGATGAGGTGGTCGGTGCACTCGATGCAGTTCTGAGCGCCTGTTCGGCCCCTGAAGCGCAAATGACTACCTGTGCGGATTAGGCCGCGCGGTCAACGGTTGTAGCTCAAGAAGAGGAGAGGAGCTTTGACTATTTCTGCACCGCCGCTGGCGACACCTACCGCGGAGTTGGCGAAGACAACGGTCGCGCGCGACCTGATCTCGATTCAGGATTTCACTCCTGCGGAGGTCGACTACGTACTCGATCTTGCCTCCGTCATGAAAGCCAAGCCTGGCGATTTCCGGGGCGCTTTGGCTGCGAAGCAGATGGTCCTGTTTTTCGAAAAGCCATCGCTGCGTACCCGCCTGACGTTCGAGTCGGCGATCAGCAGTCTTGGTGGGACTTCGTTTTTCGTGGACCAGACGGCGTCTCGCCTGGGCGCTCGCGAACCGTTGCGCGACGTCGCCAAAAATCTTGAGCGTTGGGTGGACGTGATTGTCTTGCGCACGTTTTCTCACGACACCATTGTTGACATGGCCGAACATGCGTCCATTCCCGTCATCAATGCACTGAGCGACTATGAACATCCCTGCCAGGCGCTTGCGGACTTTCTGACGCTGAAGGAAAAGTTCGGCGACCTGAGAAAGGTGCGGCTCGCCTACGTGGGGGACGGCAACAACGTGGCGCACTCACTGATGCTCGCGGCCGCAAGCGTGGGTGCGACGATCAGCGTCGGTACGCCGAAGGGCTACGAACCCGACGCGCACGTGACGTCACTCGCGAAGAGCATTGCTTCGCAGACGGGCGGAAACGTGGAGGTACTCACCGATCCGGTCGCGGCTGTCACGGGTGCTGATGCGGTGTACACGGATGTCTGGGCGAGCATGGGGCAGGAATCGGAAGCCGACGCACGCAGCAGCATATTCCAGCCCTTTCAGGTAAACCGCGCGCTGATGAGCCATGCCGCGGAGCACGCGATTTTCATGCATTGTCTGCCGGCGCATCGAGGCGATGAAGTGACGGCCGACGTTATCGACTCGGGCTGTTCTGTCGTTTTCGACGAGGCGGAAAACCGCCTGCACATCCAGAAGGCAATCCTTTACATGTTGCTGGGCGGTGGAGCGTTCCACTTCCGGGCGAGGAGTTCCAATGAGTGAAAAAGTGGTTCTTGCATACTCGGGAGGCCTTGACACCTCCATCATCATCCCGTGGCTGAAGGAAAACTATGACTGTGAGGTGATCGCGTTTGTGGGTGACGTCGGCCAGGGCGACGATCTCGACGCCGTGGTTGAGAAAGCCTACAAGACCGGTGCCGCCAAGGTCATCGTGGAAGACCTTCGGCAGGAGTTTCTGACAGACTACGTATTTCCCGCGATCCGCGCGGGCGCCGTCTACGAACATAAATACCTTCTCGGTACTTCGCTGGCTCGACCCGTGATCGCCAAGTACCAGGTGCTTACTGCCCTGAAGGAAGGCGCGGGCACCGTGGCGCACGGTTGCACCGGTAAGGGCAACGACCAGGTCCGGTTCGAGCATGCGTTCCAGGCGCTGGCGCCGCAGCTCAAAGTGATCGCGCCCTGGCGCGAGTGGACGCTTAAGTCGCGAGAAGACTGCCTGGACTACGCGGAGGCCCACGGCATTCCCGTCGAGCAGAGCCGCACCAAGATCCACAGCCGCGACCGCAACCTTCTTCACGTGAGCCACGAAGGCGGTGAACTGGAAGACCCGAACAACGCGCCCCTCCCGACCACATGGACATGGACGAAGTCGCCGCAGGAAGCGGCTGACAAGGTGGAGCTCGTGACCCTGGACTTTGAGAAGGGGGTGCCGGTCGCGCTGAACGGAGTGCCGCTGGATGCCGTTGCGCTATTAGAACTGCTAAATGAGATCGGCGCGCGAAATGCGATTGGCCGCATCGATCTGGTTGAGAACCGGTTCGTCGGCATGAAGTCGCGCGGCTGCTACGAAACACCGGGCGGAACGTTGTTGCTGACCGCACACCGCGAACTCGAGGCACTGTGCCTCGATCGCGAACTCATGCACTTCAAGCAGCACATCGCCCTGAAATACGCGGAACTGGTCTACTTCGGACTGTGGTTCACGCCTTTGCGCGAAACGCTAGACGCGTTCGTAAGTGAATCGCAGAAGGACATTACAGGTTCGGTCACGCTCGCGCTCTACAAGGGCAACATCGATGTTGCTGGCCGGAAGTCGCCGAATTCGCTGTTCCGCGAAGACGTCGCGAGCTTTACGATGGGCGAGAGTTACAACCAGAAGGACGCCGAGGGCTTCATCCGCATTCTCGGCCTGCCCGCGCGCTCGCGCGCCCTGGTGCACTCGGAGGTGGCACGGTGAAGATGTGGTCTGGGCGCTTCAAAGGCTCGGTCGATCCGGAGTTCGATGCATGGCAGCGGTCGTTTCCCTACGACCGCCGCCTGCTTCCGCAGGAGATCCGCGCCAGCAAAGCGTACGCTGCCGCACTGCACAGCGCTGGAGTGCTCAGCGATGAGGAAGCGTCGCGCATCGTGCAGGGACTCGATCAGATCCTGAAAGAGGGCGCCCCCGCTACGGATGACCCAAGCATTGAAGACGTGCACCAC
>JAEZPW010000225.1 GCA_023441255.1 Acidobacteriota bacterium | reverse complement strand
GCGCCACGCGCCTCGGAACCTCTACGGCAAGCAACGCTGTTGGTTGGGTAGGGGTTCCTCGCTACGCTCGGAATGGCAAAAGCCTTGGAATGACAAAAGCCTCGGAATGGGTGGACGGGGCCCCCTTCGGGGCGCGGGGTGGGCGTAATCAGTCGGCATGCTCCGGGCGGGCGTCGTTCCGCCTTTTCATGACTCGGCATTCGCACTGTTCTGCGAACCTGTTGTAAGCCCAAGTAGCTGGATGGTAAATTTCTAGGCCCGTATGCTCTACCGCTTATATCTGCCGACGGAATGGATGCTGTCGCCCACGGCGCGACGTGTATACATGGCTTCCTCGATTGCTACGCTGCTTCTGTTCGGCACGTTTCTCGGTAGTATTCTGGCGATTTCAGCGGCGGACCAATCCTTCGCAGACCTTGATCCTCTTGTCGCGGCGATGCTGCGGGTTTTCCTGTTCATAGGTATGCTGGGCGCGGCAGTCCTTTGGATCGGAATGCTGTATTACTGGTTCAACTACCACCCGTCGGGTGCGGCCCTTATCTTTCTGCTTCTTGGGCCCCCGGCGGCGCTGATCTATCACTTCGTCGTATACAGGCGACGCACGCGGCAGGGGAGCGTGTCTGCGGGCGAGTCGGAGCAGAACCGGGCAGCCGGCGCGTAACGAGGCCGTTTTCTCGCAGCTCTAATAGTTTGCTGTTTTTCGCATCTAAGAAGCAGTTCTGCTGAAAGGAGCGGCAATGGGCAAGTTCATTGCGGGCCTCATCGTCGGGATTCTTTGCATCGCGCTGGGGGCCTACATCTATATGCATTTCGGGTATATCAATCTGGCGGCCGACGCGCCGATACCCTCGATCGAGCGTTTTTACGTGCGCGGAATGGTCGACCAGTGGGCCGAGCGAAACGCTCCCAAGGGAAGCAATCCCGTCGCAGCGAACGATGAAAACATGATTGAGGGCGTGAAGCTGTACAAGATGAACTGCTCCGTGTGTCACGGCGCGCCCGAACAGCCCATCGCCGGCGTTGGACGCGGCCTTTATCCAAAGGCCCCGCAATTCATGAAGCACTCGCCTGACGACATGAGCGAGCCCATGATCTTCCAGATTACGAAGCACGGTATCAGCCGCAGCGGCATGCCCGCCTGGGGCGAAATTCTGAGCGACGAGCAGATATGGAAGCTGACCGCATTCCTGAAGAACATGGAAAAGTTGCCGCCGGCGGTTGAGGCGCAATGGCGGGGTTCGACGGCGGCGCCCAGCCCCACACCCGGAACTCCAGCGGCGGGCGCGCAGAAGCAGCCACCCGCGGGGAACAACCCCGACGTTCAGAACGGGGCCGGCGATCACCAGCATCATCATCACGATGACTAGGGTGCGTCCCGCCGCATAGGATTCTCAGTCGAGGCAGGGTCACTAGAGCCTGACCGACTGGCCTGTGCGGCAACGAGTGTATGCGGATTCGCTGTGCTGCGGAGTGAGCACCGGATGTGCTAAACTCAATGTTTCCTCACAGTTCTCCTCTAAGGAACATTCGTGCGTACCGAGACCAGACACCAACTAAAGCAAGACAAATTCGCGACGACAGCGGCCGAGACCTACTCCTGGGCGGTTGAGCACCGCAATAAGCTGATCTACGGCGGCATCATCGCAGCCGTCGCCCTAGCCGCACTGCTGGGCAGCTGGACTTACATGAGGCACCGCAGCGAAGCGGCCAGCAAGGCACTTGGCGAAGCAATGGCAACTTACAGCGCTCCCATTCGCCCGGCCGGAATGCCGGCGGACACGGCTATCAGGAGCTTCGCCTCCGCTGACGAGCGGGCCCGCGCCGCCTACGGCGAGTTCGCGAAAGTAGCGGACGAGTATTCACATACGCAGTCCGGCGCTATCGCTCGCTATCTTGCCGGTCTGACAGCGAAAGAGATGAACGACACCGCCAAGGCCGAGGATAACCTGAAGAAGACAGCAGATTCATCGGACGAAGATCTGTCGTCTTTGGCGAAGCTGGCGCTGGCCGGTGTTTACCGCGACACGAACAAGGATGCGCAGGCGATCGAAATCTACAAGGGCCTGATCGATCATCCGACGCGGTCGGTGGCCAAGAGCACAGCCCAGCTGCAATTGGCTGAGATGTACCAGGCCAAGAACCAACCGCAGGACGCAGCCAAACTCTACGAACAGATCCGCAAGGACGATCCACAGGGCGTAGCGGCTGAAATTGCCGCCCAGAACATGGGCGCGACGAAGTAATCGCAAGCGTCTTACCGCCCCGTTGGCCAAGTCGGCGGGGCTTTTTCTTTTCAGCCACTTGCAAACTTCCGTTTCGTTGCGAGCCCCGCGATTGCATCGCCGCCGAACTTCCGGCAAACCCTTCGCACTCTCGCGCATCTTTGTGATGCAGACGGAGATTCCTGTTCGTGTGAGGCGGCGTTTGTCTCCCGGACGGAGCTGCACTTAAAGACAAGGAGATCGTATGAAGGCATTTCTGTTCGGATTGGGACTTGGAATCGGCTTGGGCGTCCTGTTTGCGCCCATGAGTGGCGAGCAGACGCGGGAGAATCTGGCGCAGCGTGCCAGCGACCTGGCGGGATCGGCGCGCGAAACCTTTGAGCAGGGTCGCGAACGCGTTCAGCGTGGCATGGGCGCCGTGCGTAATATCGGCGGCAGCGAAACGCGTCCGACGGGGACCGAGACGCCGAACGTTTAAGGAAACACGAGGCAAACAGCAGCGCAGACCGGCGCTGCTGTTTTCTTGTCTCCGTCCCCGCCATCCGCGACAGACTTGCAGACAGGCTCCTCCTCGCGAGGAGCCTGAGCTTGCTGACAAAGTTTAGTCCGCCCTGAAAGGGCTTACCTCAGCGACTGAAGCCGCATTGATGGGACTGCTCTCGGCACGCCTGAAGGCGTGCCCTTTCAGAGAATGCCCTTTTCCGCAGCCCGTAGAAGTCGTGCTCTTCCCGAAAATGGGTTTGTCAGCAATGTGAGGCTCCTCCTCGTGAGGAGCCTGTCGCGGTATCACCTAAATCTAAGCTACGCGGCGGACGTCGTCCGGCTCCCGGCGCTCGCCGATGACCGGGGCCTTCGTCTTGGCGCCGTGCGCGCCGCCTATCGCCGAGGCGATCATGGACAGCACTAACGCCACGAACAACCAGTAGCCGCCTACAGCTACGATGTCGGCCACGCTCGTCGCCGAGTATCTCGCCGGATTCAGCGTGCCGTTGTTCACCACGCTTCCGATCGAGAGTGCCGTTACCAGGATGGTGGTAAAGATCGCCATTCCGAAAACAACCAGGCCCTGGTACATTCCGCGATTCGAGTCAACAGCGTTCGAAAGCCTGCCCGCTGTTTTAGCTCCAAAGTAGCTCGCGATGATCGACAGGACCACCATCCATATGCCCAGGCCCCAGCCTACGCCACCGTGCATCGGCGCGGCCTGCCTTGGAGCAGATGCGCTGGCGAAAATGGCTGCTCCGAGCAGCCCGAACGTGACCTCGATTGCCAGGTACACGAAGGTGCCAGCGAAGATTGAGGCCCAGGAGAAGTAGTTCTCCCGGGGTGGAACCATAGCGAGATTCTGAGTTGCCATTATCTCCTCTCCATTTATCGTCTTTATGTAGTTAGATGGGACTAAGGCGAATTTGTTGGCCTACGGCGACTCAGTTATATCGTAAAACGATAGTATCGGGTGTCGTTATCTGGATCCGGTCACCTTCCTTTACCGCCAACGTGTCGAAAGCATGGTACCCATAGGACGTGACGGCCGGGTTGCGCCGTTCAGTTGTGGTGTTGCATCTATGGTGGGTGTCTTCCGTGGTTGTGAGGAGGAGTGCTTGCACCGCAAGAACTTGGGCGATTTTGAACTAACCGTGCTTTCCGACGGCGGCTACTGGCTGGATGGCGGAGCAATGTTCGGCGTGGTGCCAAAGGTCTTGTGGGAAAAGAAGTTCAAGGCCGATGCCCAGAACAGGCTAAGGCTGGGGTTGAACTCGCTCCTGATCCGCACGGGGGAACATACCGTCCTGGTCGAAACCGGGATCGGCAACAAACTCGGCGAGAAGACGAAGAGCATTTACGAAAACGACGAAAGGTTGCTGGACAGCCTTGCTGAGACTCAGGTGTCGCCTGAGGACATTGACGTGGTCATCAATACTCACCTGCATTTCGACCATTGTGGCTGGAATACCATGCTGAAAGGTGGGCGCGTGTTGCCGACCTTCCCTCGTGCGAAATACTACGCGCCGGAAGGCGAGTGGCGGCACGGCTTGCGCCAGTACGAGCGTGACCGGGTCAGCTACATCAGCGACAACTACAATCCGCTGGTCGATAACGGGCAGATGACATTGGTGAATGGCGACCGCGAGATCGTGCCCGGAGTTTCGGTGCGTGTTTATGCCGGACATACGGCTACCATGCAGGCGGTTATCGTTGAGAGCCGTGGCCACACGGCCTGTTACGTCAGCGACCTCATTCCAACAACCGCTCACCTCGATCTTACCTGGGTGATGGGCTACGACCTCTACCCTCTGGAGACCATCGCCAATCGCAAACGGTTCTACGAGTCAGCCATTCCGGAAGAATGGCTGGTCGTCTTCACGCACGATCCGGTCACACCGTGGGCGTACGTCGAAACCAGAGGGGAAGGAAAGTTCCAGGCACGCGACGCCGAGACCCGAGAACTGGTGCCTCCGATCAAAGAACAGCGCCGGGAAGTGGTTCGATTGGCGGATTAAGACAGGCTTGCGGTATCTCGACCTTGTGAAACGTTGCGAAGCGAGGAACCCCTACGGCCGGCACGATCGTGGTGCGGGTAGGGGTT
>JAEZPW010000169.1 GCA_023441255.1 Acidobacteriota bacterium | reverse complement strand
CCGCCAAGCCATTCAGAAAGCCTTTCTCGAACTGGAAGCCAGTCTTGATCAGGTGCGTGCCCTTCACCCAACTCAAGTTGTCAGCAAAGTTCGGGACCATCTTTTTCATCTTGACTGAATTGTCGTAGAAGCCACCCGGCATCAGCATCGCCGGATAACCCAGCTGGCTCCAGTCCTGCAGAGCTGGCATCGAGTAGTCGCCGGTGTTCTTGAACTGTCCGAAGTAGTTGTAGCCGAGGTCGAAGCGGTTGACTTTTTCCGGATTGTCCAGCCGGTTTGGCTGGTTGAGATAAGCAGCCGCGACGGTAAGTTCGTTGGTCAGAGTCGGGCTGAACACGCGCGTAAAGTTCAGCGACAGCGTGTGGGACATGTCGCCCGAAGTCACGTTACCCGGGAACGGCATTGAGTTCGCGGGAAGCCATCCCCAATTGACCGGGATGAAACGAATCTGAGCCTGGCGCCCGTACGTCAGGAACAACTTATTGTTGTCGTTAATGTTGTAATCGAGACGGCCCTTCAGTTCGGAACCGTTCTGAGTCTGCACAATCTGGTCAACGTAGTTGAAACCGCCGTCATTCGTGAAAGGGTTCGTGTTCGGCAGCGGGAGGAAGTTGACCAGTGCCTGGCCGCCCCTGCTGATCTTGTCTGCCCTGTTGATGGCTGTGAGCGCAGAATCGGAGATATTGTTGCCTGTCAGCCTGGTGAGGTCGGTGCCATCATCGAGATAGTTCATCGTCTGGCACATCATCAGAACCGCATTGGGATTGGTTCTTCCGTCGGGGCGGGGGCCACAGAGCTGTGCATCGAGCGAAGCGCGGCTGAAATCACCGGCACGTTCAGCGAGCGTTGGTACCCACGTCTGTATCAGTGCGCCTTCGTACTTCTGACGATAGTTCTCGTAACCGAAGAAAAAGAATGCCTTGTCTTTGTTCTTGTTAAAACCGAGCTTCGGAATGTAAAGCGGTCCACCGATGTTTCCGCCAGGGTACAGATACCGACCGTCGGGCCTGTTGAATCCCTGGTGGTTGTCCATCCAATCGTTTGCGTTGAGGACGGTGTCGCGAGCGTGCAAATAAGCGGAACCGTGATAGGCGGAACTGCCGGACTTGCCGACTGCGTTGATCACGACCGGTCCGCGGGCGTTCTCGGCGCCGAAGGAGGAGGAAACCTTGATCTCCTCAACCATGTCGATATTCAGATTCTGAGTTGCACCCTTACCGCTACCGATGTCGACGAGGCTTGCGCCGTCGGAAACGATGCTGACGCCGTTTGTGGCGACGCCACTGGCAGCAAACTGACCGGTAGGACCGCTAGTTCCCACAACCCTGCTGTCGTAAGACTTATTGTCAACCTGGTTGTCTCCGGGGTCCATCGTGAAACCGGGAAGCATTCTTACAAGTTCTGTCGCGTCACGACCGACGATCGCCAGCGTGCTCATTTCTTTGGCGTTGATGACGTCGCTGCGCTCGCCCGAGGAAAGGACCTTCACAGCCTGTCCGGTACCCTCGACCGTAACCTCGGTGTTCGCCGCCGCTATTTCCAAGCCGGCGTCCTTCGTCAAGAGATCGCCGGGGCGGAGTTGGAATGGCTGTGACTGCCACTTTCGGAAGTTATCAGCCGTGACAGTGAACGAGTATGTTCCCGGCGTGACCGAGGCAAAAACGAAATACCCAGCCCCGTTGCTGTGGGTCTGGCGTGTGGTTCCGTTTGCCTGGTTCTTGAGAACAACCACCGCATTCGGTATGACTGCACCCGTTGAATCCGCCACTGTTCCGGCAACGGTTCCGGTCGCCTGTGCCAAGGCACTTGTTTGGAACAATGCAAGCACCGCAAGAAGAAGCAGCAGCGTCGCCGCTACTTGCACGATTCGTGATCGCAACTGCATGTCCATCCCTCCATCGCTCGCCAATTTCCGAAACGCTCCTGCCTTCACTGGGCAAGCGCGAAATCAAAGACCAATCACTGCGTCTCGAATCGCGTACCGATACATATCGGCGATTCGCGCGGATATCTGCATCTGTGACTCTCCGCTAGTCACAAACGTACGGCGCCGGCAGAAACGAGTGCCTGCCATAAAACTGGAACGTTCTCAGTCGCTCCGGTCATTCCACCGAACCGATGAAAATTTGCTATCAAGAAAAATTGTGGGCGATGCATTGTTAGTCGAAGCAGGTACTCTGGTCAAGATAAATTTGAGTCCTGAACAAATTGTTATGAGTTGGTTGACCGAGGTTTCCGCCTGAACTATAGTGCTGCCGATTCAGACACTCTCAATGTGCTTCCGGCCTGTTGTTAGCCAGCTCTCTGCCCGTTTCGGGTTGGCCATCGGAGCTGTTGAGCGGAGATACCCCGAATGCTAATAACTTCCACGTGCCTTAATCGCAGCAAGTCACTTCGGCTAACTCCCATTTCGGCCGCTGCCGCGCTGATTATTGCGATCCTCACCCTCGCCGGAATGCCCGCTCTCGGCCAGGAGCGTTACCAGTCCAAGGTCAACATCAATGTTGATAAAGTGCGCAACATCATGGCATTCAGTGCGCTGTCGGTGGATTCATCGCTTTGGGACGAAAAATTGACTTCACCCGACAGTTCGCAACTACTGCGCGCGATTGGAGTAACAACTGTCAGATATCCCGGAAACGTGGCGAACCGTTACCACTGGTCGACCCACAAGCCTACTCCTGCTCACGGGAGCGATCCTTCCAAGGCGGAGTATCTGTCGCCCAATACTGACTTTGGTCACTTCGCCAAGATGCTCGACCATCTAGGCGGCACGGCAATAATTACCGTCAACTATGGCACTAACCTGGGTGGAACCGGAGGCGGAGAACCCGCCGAGGCCGCAGCGTGGGTCGCTTATGCGAATGGAGATCCTTCGGACACAAAGGTAATCGGCAAAGACTCTTCAGGAAACGACTGGAAGACGGTTGGATACTGGGCGGGAATGCGTGCCTCTGCACCGTTGGCGACAGATGACGGCTATAACTTCTTGCGCATCTCGCACCCGCAGCCGCTGAGGATCAGATACTGGGAAATCGGAAACGACGTTCACGCCAATGGCTTCTATGCCAAAGACGGCAAGAACATGACGGAAGAAGACCTCCACGCGCCCTACGGCAGCAACGCTGGAGAAAGTGAAAAGCTCCGCAATCACAACGCGAAGCTATCCCCGACGGTTTACGGAGACGCCGTGGTGGATTTCGCGAAAGCCATGAAGTCCGTTGACGCGACGATACGGATCGGCGCTGTGCTGGCCACCCCGCCCATCAAAGGCGCATTCGCGCAGGCGGGAGCACAGATCGAACACTCCAAAGACGATGCCACTTACAACGCGAAGCGCCTCGCCGGTTCCGGAGGATGGCTTTCGGGAGTGTCCGAAGGAAGCCTGAGAATGGATGACTCACAAGATTGGAACCGAGGGGTCATGAAGGCCTGTGGGAACGTGATTGACTTCGTCGTCATACATTGGCGATTTGGAAAACTGTTGCCGCCGGATTATAAGACGGCAGATGGTCCTGGCACCCTCACCGCGCCCTACTCCGATCTTCCGCAGATAGTCACAGCGTTAGTAGACCTGTTCAACAAATACGGCGGCGCGCGTAACCTCCAGATGGCATTCACGGGGCTGTCTGCATGGGGCACCGAAAGCGACCCCACGCTCCAGGCTCTCTTCCTGACAGAGGCGTACACAAGCCTTATCGAAAGTGGATCACTCAGTACGGTTGGCGCAGATGCGCACGGACAAGGGTTCCTCGATAGCAACAACAAACCGGGGCCCCTGGCGTATGCACTGGGGATGATTCACATTTTCGCCAGACCGAATGACGCGGTGGTGCAATCAGAATCCAGCAGCAGCCTGCTCGGGGTCCATGCGGCCAAGCGCGCGGACGGGAGCCTGGCACTGATGCTCATAAACAAAGATCCGGCCCGAACCGTCTCAGTCAAGGTTTCGCTTTCCGGAGCCAAGATCGCCAGCAAGGGAGTACGGTTCGATTTTGGAAAGAACACGAATGGTCTGCCCGTCAAGGGCAAGGACCTCATCGATGCGGGCGAAAATTTCACGGTCGATGTGCCGCCTTACACGATCACGGACCTGCTGCTGCCTAAGGCGCAATAAGCAGCACAAGAGAAGAACCCCCGCTCCAGAGGCGGGGGTTCTTACAGCGCAATCAAACGGCTGCCCGGGTAACTTCCAATCTCTTTTTGCGCTTGCTGCTCTTGCGTCGTACTTTTGGGGCGGCGCGGACGGTCAGACTGGGGCGCCTTGTCGCGCCAGGTCCTGACGCGATATCACCGCTTCCACCGGGGCGTTCCGCGCCGATTGCGCCAAAGTGCTTCTGCAGTACGAGCGCGACCGCACCACGCAGTCGTTCCATACGAAAGTTGTCAGCCGGCCTGATGTGCGGGGGGTTTCCCACGACGGTGGCCATCGCTACCTCAGCCTGAATGATCGGGCCAACCTGTTGCCATAGTCGCGTGAACTCCCCGACTACTACAATCTCCTCCGGGGCAAGGCCGGTCACCAGCATTCGAACACCGCGACCGATCGCACGCGCCATCTTCTCGAGAGCCCTTACGGCGAGAGGATTGCCAGTCTCCGCAAGCGTCAGCAGATCTTTAAACTCGAGCCCGTCGGGTCCGCTCGATTCGCTGTAATAACGGAGGGCCGCCTGCTCGGATCCCACAACCTCCCAGCAGCCGCGCCTGCCACATCCGCACTCTGGACCTTCCGAATCAAGCTGTACGTGGCCAAACTCTCCAGCCATTCCGTTCAGCCCTTTTACCAGCAGACCGTTTACCAGGATGCCGGTTCCGATGCCCTCCGAAACGCTGACGACGATCAGGTCTCGAACCTTATCCGCGATGCCAAACCAGGATTCGGCAAGCAAGCATGCACAGGCCTCGTTCTCCAGTTCCACTCGCATGCCGGTAGTGCGTTCCACGGCCGTTGCCAGATCCGAAGTCGGCCACTTTAAGTTCGGGGCAAAAACCACGCGACGAGTGCGCGGGTCGAAACGGCCAGGGACCGTTATCCCGATGCCCTCAAACGTCATCTCCGGATGGGCATCCATCTGCTGTCGCAGAAATTGCGCCAGTTTAGCCGCAGTCCGCCCCACGTCAGGAGCGGTAGGAACTGCCTCTTGTGCGAGAAAGTTGCCATTTACATCAACTACTGCGAGCGTCGTGTAGTTTGGACGCAGATCAGCAACGACGGTCGCTCGTTGATCGTTCAGTCGCAGAAAAATCGGACGACGTCCACGCGGCGCCCTGCCAACAGGACCGTTGATAACCCACTTTTCGGCGATGAGCTGTTCCACAATCAGTGAAACCGTGCTCCGCTGCAGCCCGGAAATCCGGGCCAGATCGGCCCTTGAAATCGGCTGACGTCGACGAATGAGGTTCAAAATGATGGAGCGGTTGATGCCTCTGGCCGTCTCGCTCGAGGCTACTTGCGTGTTGCCTAATTCGACACGTCTCATTTGTTCCATTCTCGAACTAATTTTACGATAGAACCAGCTCGCACTTATTGCTCCGCTCGAAACTCGATGTAGTCAACAGCCGCGGTGTCTCCCCCATCGGGGACTCCTTCAAGGCGAATCTCGTCACCCCGACCAAGGAGCAGTGCTTTTACTCGCCGTCGAGTCGATGTATCAGCATTTACTTCGGTGGAGGGCAGATGCATGTCCGCCTTCCACTGGTCGACGAGTCGATCATTCACAAAAAGCCGATAAGAAGCCTGTCCATTGTTCTGGTCGAAATATTGAACGTCCAATTCGTACGTCCGCTTAGGCCGGTTGAACACAATGCGGGCTGAGCAAGATTGCATGCCTGCCTCACACCGGATCGCTCTGCCGCCCGAGGCACCTTCCCAGGGAGTCACGTCGACCGGTGTATACCTCTCCAACTGCATCGATTCCGCTTCCACTCGCCCGGCATGATTCCCTACCCGATCCTTTTCATCTGGAATACCGGAAACGCGGTGGAACCAGTCATTGATCGCATCACGCCAGACGACGGCATGTCCCGCCTGATACGACAGCTGCTCGTGAACTTGGCGGAATCGGGTGGAATCCATGTGCGAGCGCAATGTGTCCCATTGCGTCACAAACTGCTGTGCGCGTTCAGCTCCGTCGTAGTGAGCGTCGTAAATCGCCTGGATGATGCTCTTGCCCGAGCTTAACTTGTACGTGTAAGGCAGGTGATGAAAGAACAGAATGAGTTCTCCGGGCGTCGCCTCTGCCGTTTCGTAGAGCTTCTGTACTTCCGTCGAGTACTGCCCGACAAAGCCGGTCCCCGTCGCGACACTGCGGTCCATGCCCACCGCATCGTGTTCAGCGCGTATCCATTGCCCCCAGCCGTTTCGCTCCTGTGATGCCGGTCCCGGGCCGTAGTGAGCGCCGGTAATGTTAGTCAGGGTTTGCAGACCGAGCACGCCTGTATAACTCTCGTAGGTCGGCCACGATGCAAGCTGAATGGCCTTAACGGTCTGCAGCACCAGCGGGTCGTTGCCGAATGTCATACGGGTCCATTCGTCGATGATGGCCTCGGCACTTAGTTCGGGATTCCACGCAAGACGTCCGTAGCCGTAAAGATTTGCCAACGCCAGGTGATTGCCGAGCCAGTTCTGGTCCAGGCCAACATTGACCACGCCGACATATCCCCCGGTGGGCCGCCGGAAACTGCGACCGGCCACCATGTCCTTGACAGGTGTATGCCGCCCGTCGACCCGCAGGTCGAAGTCCAGCACCTCTTTCCACATGGGAACCAGATACACGGTATGGCGCTGCTGGCCGAAGTACTCCTGGGTGACCTGCAGTTCGATCGCCTCGTTCGTTTTCTCAAGACCACCGAACAGCGGCGACGCTGGCTCGCGTACCTGAAAGTCGATCGGACCGTTCTTGATCTGAATGATGACGTTGTCTTCGAACTTGCCGTCGAGAGGATGAAAATTGTCGTAAGCGGCCTTAGCGCGATCGTTCTTCAGGTTCGTCCAGTCGAGGTGATGGTTGTAGACGAAGGCGCGATAGAACACGACACCGCCATGTGGCTTCAGCGCCCGCGCAATGACATTTGCCGCTTCCGCGGGTGTCCGTCCGTAGACCGAGGGCCCCAGTCTGCCTTCGGAATCAGCCTTCATGACCACCCCGCCAAAATCCGGAATGGCACGGTAGACTTCGTCGAACTTGTCCCGCCACCACGTTGCCACACGCGGATCAAGCGGATCGAACGTGTCCAATCCGCCTGCAACTTTCGGTGTGCTGAGATCAACGGCGATGCCGAGTTGTACACCCCATGGGCGGAATGCATCTGCGATGCGCGCGAGCTGGCGAATGAAGTCACTGTCCAGCATGTGCGGATCGGCATTCACGTTGTTTACGACACAACCGTTGATACCAACAGAAGCGAGTATCCGCGCGTAGTCGGAAACGCGACTGAGATCGGAACGAATCCTACGGTTCTCATAGAAGATCGAGCGCCCGCCATATCCCCGCTCGATGGTGCCGTCGAGGTTGTCCCACTGGTTCACCCACCGAATGGGCGTTGAGGGCGATTCGCGGTCGCCAAGATTTTCGATCCTGCCCCCTTGGGCGATGTGACGCAACAACGCAAACACACCATAGAGCGCGCCGCGGTCAGTCCTGCCGGCAATGACGAGGCAGCGCACACCGCGCACTCGTGACCATGCAAGCACAAAACCATCCGGTTCCGAAGGCATGGTCGCCGCGAACGCTGGATCAGTTTGCGACAGTTCTTCTGCTGAGCCGATGACAATTGTGGGGCCGGAAACGGTAGGGACGCCTGTCAAAGTGCGGCCAAGCATTCCGCGAACGCCGCGCAGCACTTCCTGCTGCGCAGTCCGCAGCAGCGGCGACGAGCCAAGAATGGTCACAGAGTCCGGCAGCGACGCATATTTCTGCGCATCCACATTGCTGAGTTGCGCATAGCGCAGCCACGCATCGGCGCCAGTTTGGGCGCGCAGGCAAAGCGGCGCGACAAGGGCGCTCAACACGATCGCAAACAATCCGACGAAGAAGAGTCGTTTCATGCTGGTGGGCGCGTCGATCTTCTTGTGTAGGGACGGGGCTGCGCCCCGTCCCTCGTACGACCACCTCTTACCTAACGCCGAGCAATATGTCGACGGTCAGTTGGTCCAGTCGCTCGTACGACAGCGGCTTCGCCAGCATCGCATCCTTGTCGAAAGTGTGTGCGAGCAAAGCTTTTGCGTTTTCTCTCGAATACTTCCCTGCCAGCTCTTTGCCCTGGGAAATCTCGTGAAGTATCGCCTGGATCTCCTTGTCGGCGTTCCACTGTTCTGCCTTATCCTTCAGGATCAGATAGGTACGCATGCAGCCGCGAGCGAAGTCCTTCACACCACAAAAGTTTTCAGTGCGGTACGCGTGCGCGTCGAAGTGGCGCGGTCCTTCGTAACTTACATCCTCGAGGAACTTGACGAGCCAGAATGCGGATTTCGGGTTCGCCGAACCGAAGCGTAAATCCTGATCGTAACGGCCGGAAACCTGATCGTTGAGGTCGATGTGGAAGAGCTTGCCTGCTTCCCACGCCTGCGCCACGCCGTGCATGAAGTTCAATCCGGCCATCTGCTCATGCGCGACTTCGGGATTCACGCCGACCATTTCAGGATGCGCCAGCGTCGGAATGAGCCCGAGATAGTGGCCCGTGGTCGCCATATATATGTCACCGCGCGGCTCATTGGGCTTGGCTTCGAGCGCGAACCTGTAACCGTAACCCTTATCGAGGCTGTATTCGCACAAGTAATCAATAGCGGCGCGGAGGCGCTTTACGGCTTCATCAGCGCGACGGCAACCGTCGGTTTCCACCCCTTCGCGTCCGCCCCAGAGAACGAAAATCTTCGCTCCTAGCTCTGCGCCGATATCCATGGCGTGCATGGTCTTCTGGATCGCATAGGCGCGAACTTCGGGATCATTCGCGGTAAAGGCGCCGTCGCGGAATACCGGGTGCGTAAACAGGGAGACGGTCGCCATGGGAACGACGATGCCGCATGCTTCGCAGTGCTTCTTGAACTCGCTAACGATCGCGTCACGCTCACTCGGCGTAGCATCGATCGGAACCAGATCGTTGTCGTGCAGATTGACGCCCCAGGCACCCACCTCGGCCAGGAGGCTGACGATGTCAACCGGGCTGATCGCCGGACGGACAGGATCGCCGAAAGGGTCGCGACCTCGGTTAGCGATCGTCCAGAGGCCGAATGAGAACTTATGCTCCGGTTTCGGCTGATATTTATGAATGCTGTTTGTCATCGAAAATCTCCTAATCTCATTGCAACGAAGGATTGCCGCACTCCCTACCGTTACTGCACAGTTTGAGCTTGCGGGGCTTGGGTGTTCTGAACTGATGTGGCGTTCTTCTCCGCCACAACACCGCTAATCACGGCATCGAATGCGAGCTTGGGTTCACCTTTGCGGTCAAACAGGAGTGGGTAGTTGACCCGCCCTTTCACCGGCCAGTCGTTCTTCCAGGAGTCGGCGTCCGTCACGCCCCAGAACGTAACTCGTGTTACGACACCGGCGTGCTTGGTAAAGACACCGAACAGGTCGGCGTAGCGCTTCGCGAGCGCCTGCTGGACATCGCCGGGGAGGCCGCCGGTGTAGGGATTCATTTCCGGGAAAGCGTCGGCTTTAGCGGAAACGTCCGCTGTGTTGGTCTTGAGGGTGGAAGGCAAAACGTCGATATCCAGTTCAGTGATGGCAACTTTCAGACCAAGCTTGGCAAACTCGGAGATCGTTGCATCCTCGTCGGCGACCGTCGGCCACTCAAGGCGATTATGACCTTGCAACCCTACGGCCGTGACTGGCACGTGCTGTGCCTTGAGTTTCTTCAGAAGTGCGACGGCACCTGCCCGCTTGTTCTCGTTTTCCAGCGAATAGTCGTTGTAGTAGAGCTCGGCTCTCGGATCGGCCTCATGCGCGTACTGGAAAGCTTTGGCGATATAGTCCTCGCCGATAATCTGCATCCAGCGCGATTGGCGCAGGGTTCCGTCTTCGTTCAGGGCCTCGTTAACGACGTCCCAGCCATTCACGCGACCCTTGTAGCGACCCACCACAGCATGGATGTGGTCCCGCATTCTCTTCAGCAGAGCCTGGCGCGTGAGTGGTTGGCCGTTCGCGTCCTCGAAAACCCACTTGGGCGTCTGGCTGTGCCATACCAGGCAATGGCCCACGATGAACATATGGTTGTTCAGGCCATAGTTGACGAACCTGTCCACTGGTCCAAAGTCAAATACGTTCGGCTTGGGATGTATCTTCTCCCACTTCAGGACGTTCTCGGGCGTGATCGAGTCAAATTGCGAGGTCGCAATCTCAAGCCCACGCGCATCCCTGCCGTAGATCTGGAAAACGTTCAGAGCAACACCGATCCGAAATTTGCCTTTGTAGGCAGCTTTGAGAGTCGTTTGCCCATATCCAGTGCCTACAGAACAACAGAAAGCCAGGGCTAAGGTGATCACCAACTTTTTCATTGCTCTTGCCTCTAGGCCGTTGTCGTCGCCGCGCCCACTGTCGCTGCGTTGTATTTCGCCCTGCGCTCGGCCAGTTCAGTCTGCATGCGGACGTTCAGTTTCTTGCCGATCGGATAAATTGCCAGGCAAACAAGCACAAACAGCAGTGCGACAGCCGGGTAAACGCTTGCGCCCAGACGGATACCCAGCAACGCGCGCTCGGTCTGCGCAACGTTCGGAACATAGCCGTGAGCGGCGAGAATCCATGCGCTGAGTGCACCCCCAAGGCTGAGGCCAGCTTTCAGTGCGAAGAGGATTCCTGCAAACATGAAGCCCGTGGCGCGACGCGAGGTCTTCCACTCCGAGTAGTCGGCCACGTCGGCAATCATCACCCACAACAATGGAACCGTCGGTCCCCAGCCAAGCGGCCACAGAATCCCCGTAAGGATGAGAAGTCCCATCGAGCTCGGCGTAAGAAAGAACACCATGAGCGTCGCAATCGCCGTCACCGCAACGCCGGCGATAAACACGGCTTTCTTACCGAAACGATCCGCCAGCGGCTTCGAAACGACGATCCCGGCAATCTGGATGAGACTACCCGCAACGAAGTACAGGCTGAACGCTACGGCAGCACTGTTGGAGCCATCGGCATTCACAAGGAGACCGAGTGCACCCAAAATCGACTTCCAACCCGTAAGCGCACCGCTACCCGCGCCTGCGAGGCCGAAGCGTCCGAGCAGGTCGCGAAGCTGCCCCTGGTCGAGGTAGTACTGGAAGAAGTAATTTAACGAGCTGCCGCGAACCACGAGCATTGTGAACACGAGCAGTGTAAGAACGAACATCACGATCCACGGACCGCAGGTGAAGACGTTCTTCAGGTCGGCCTTGAACGAGGCTTTCTGGCCCGGAGGCGTTGGGACTCGTTCCCTTGTGGTAGCAAACGTGATCAGGTTGAGAACAATGATGGCCGCTCCGAACATAGCCATCGTAAGAGCCCAGCCACGCGCCGAGTTGCCGTGGCCGAGCTTCGCAACCAGCGGCAACGGAAGCGCCTGGACGATGAACTGGCCGACCAGAGCCGCCACAAAGCGATACCGGGCAACGTTGCTGCGCTCGCTGTCGTCCGGCGTCATCACCGCCATGAGCGCTGAATAGGGGGTGTTGTTCGCCGAGTAAAGCATCATCACCAGTGAGTAGGTGATGTAGGCATATATCAGCCTGCCCTGAGGACCGAAGTCAGGCGTGACGTAAACCAGCCAGAAAACCACACCGAACGGAACAGCGGTGGACAGCACCCAGGGGCGAAACTTGCCCCAGCGCGTCTGCGTTCTGTCGGACAGAGCGCCGATGACCGGATCGATTACGGCATCAGCCAGACGCAGCACAAGAAACATGACTCCCACTGCAACCGCAGAGAGCCCCACCGTGTCCGTATAAAACCGGGTTTGGTAAAGGATCATCGATTGGAAAAAGACGTTGGTCGCAGCATCTCCGACCGCGTAACCAACCTTTTCCCTAACCGCAAGCTTATGAGCGCTGTCAGCCATATTGGCCTCGCAATTTCGAATCACGCACTACTTCACTTGCAAAATGACCTTCTGCAGATCACAGTCGCGCGACGATGTGCCGACCATGATTTCAAACTCGCCAGGTTCAACAACGAACTTCATGTTCAAGTCATAGAACGCGAGCAGTTCCGGCGTAATCTCAAATTCAACGGTTTTCGTTTCGCCCGGCTTCAGATTCACGAGCTGAAACCCTTTCAACTCTTTGATCGGCCGGGTCACCGAACTCACCTTGTCACGTATGTACATCTGCACAACTTCGGCGCCCTCACGTTTGCCCGTATTCGCGATCTCGGCAAGCACACGCGTTGAACCGTCGGGTCGAATTCGCGGCTTCGCCAGCCGCAGGTTCTCAATCGAGAATGTGGTATAGCTCAACCCGAATCCGAAAGGATAAAGAGGAGAGGCGTCGTCGAAGAGGAAACCGCGCCGCGCCGAAGGCTTGTGGTCGTAGTAGCACGGTACCTGCCCGACCGAGCGTGGGATCGTGATCGGCAGCTTTCCGCTCGGGTTGATGTCGCCGAAGAGGGCTTCGGCTACGGCCGTTCCGGTTTCCTGACCCAGATACCAGCACTCAAAGATGGCCGGAACGTTCGCGTCAACGTAGTTGATTGAGATCGGCGCGCCGTTGAACAGCAGAACGATGACCGGCTTGCCCAACGAAACCATCGCCTTGACCAGCTCTTCTTGCCGGCCCATCAGGTTCAGATCGCTGCGGTCGCCCATGTGCTGCAACGACCACGCCTCGCGCGACGTCTGCTCGTTACCGCCGATCACCAGCACGATGACGTCGGCTTTCTTGGCGACCTTCACGGCTTCTGCAATCTGACGGCGATCTTCGGCCGGATCGCTGGCTGTGACCTTGTCTTCATTCCAGGAGCCGCCGATCGTGATCTTGCAGCCTTCGCTGTAGAGGACCTTCGCCTTGTTCCCAACCCGCGCCTTGATGCCCTCGAGTACCGTCACGAAGTGATTTGGCGTGCCACTGTAGCCCCCGAGCAGCACGCGGTCGGCATTGGGGCCGATGACGGCAATCGTCCTTGTCTTGTCCAGGTTGAGCGGGACGAGATTCTCTTCATTCTTAAGTAGCGTAATGACTTGCCTCGCCGCCTGCAGAGAAAGCTTGCCGTTCTCCTCGGATCCGACGATCCGCTCGGCTTCGGTTGGATCCACGTACGGATCATCGAACAGCCCCATCTTGAACTTCCAATACAGCATGGGCGCGACCAGTTCATCTAGCTGCGACTCCTTCAGGGTGCCTTTGCGCACAAGCTCAGGAATAAGCAGATAGCAGTCTGGCTCGGGAAGTTCAATGTTCACGCCGGCTTCAACAGACTGCGCACAGGCCTCGCGGCTGTCCTTCGCCACGAAGTGGCCGTGCGTGTCGGGGCGATAGCCCAGTTCCCAAATAGCGTAGTAGTCCGAAACGACGAAGCCCTTAAAGCCCCATTCTTTGCGCAACACGTCGCGCAAGAGCCACTTGTTCACGTGCGACGGAACGCCGTCGACCTCGTTGTAGGACGCCATCACCGAGATCGCGCCGGCCTTCTGGATCGTCTCTTTGAAGGGGTATAGAAAGGTCTCGCGCAACACGCGCATGGACACGTTCGCCGGGGCGCAGTTCATGCCAGATTCGGGCGCGCCATGCGCCACAAAATGCTTCATTGTGGCAACAACGCGCTTCTTGTCGGTGAAGGACCTGTCGCCCTGGAAGCCGCGCACTGCGGCCATTCCCAGCTGCGCCGCCAGGAACGGATCTTCCCCGTACGTTTCCTCGACGCGTCCCCAGCGTGGATCGCGAGCCACGTCGACGACCGGTGTCAGCGCCTGGTGCGTGCCGCGACAGCGCGCCTCTTCGGCGGTCATTGAGAAGAGTTTCTCTACAAGCTCGGTGTCGAAGGTGGCGCCAAGGCCGATCGGTTGCGCAAAACTGGTCGCACCTGGAGCAGCATGCCCGTGCAGGCACTCTTCGTGGAAGATGACCGGAATGCCCAGGCGGCTGTTTTCGACGAAAAACTTCTGGATAGCGTTGGTCAGCTCCGCCATGGCACGCGGGCCTTTGCCTTTGCCTGCGTCACTGGGGCGTCCGACCTGGCCAAGTCCATTTCCAGCCTTGAAGGCGGCCTTGGCCTTCTTCAGGTCGAAGTTGCCGTCGGCATCGACCAGCGTTTCAGCCTTCTTCTGCCATACGCACAGCATCTGTGCCGCTTTTTCCTGCAGAGTCATGCGCGATAACAGGTCAGCCACCCGTTTCTCAACTGGCAGGAGCGGATCCTTATAGGGCAACACCTTCGCCCTCTTGGCTGCTGCGGGCCCATTCGTCGCTTTCACATTCACGTCCTATGATCGACTGTGTCACACAGCCGTTATTGCACTGGCCTGCATGAATGCCGTTCAGTTGCACCGCCGGCTCGTTCCTTTTGCCTCCGCGACGCAAGACTGGGTGCATTAGTTCGGCGGTTGAACTATATCACGGTAATGACAATTGACTAACGAATTTCAGGGGGCTCTCATGACCGGCGCAGTTACTTTTGTGAGGGCGGTGGCGGTGCCACGGTCAATTTAGGCATTGAGTCCCGGTCTTCCTTTTCGTGCAGCTGCCGCACCTTTTTAAACTCAGCTTCAGCGAGGTCCGACTTGCCCATCGTGCGATACAGCTGTCCGAGGCGATAGTGTGCATCGGGTTGAGAAGGATCGAGTTGCACGGCCTTTCTCAATGCCGCGAGGGCATCGTCGTACTTCCTGTCTTGTGCCAGGATCGTACTCAAATCGATGTAAGCCATGCGAAGATCGGGTTGGAGTTCAATGGCTTTTCTGAGTGCGGGTGCAGCCTTGTCCGGATTTCCCATTTTGAGTTCGGTGTTTCCAAGGTAAGCCAGCGCCTGAGCGTGATGAGGATCGGCGGCCAGTTCTGCCTCGAACTCTTTCTTCGCCTTCTCGTACTCGCGCGACTTCCAATAGAGGAAACCCAAGCCAAAATGGGCATTCGGCTCGGGTGCACTGGCGTTCGCGGCCTGCTGAAACTCCGCGATAGCCTCGTCCGTTTTGCCCAAGCCGTCGCGGGCCTGTCCGCCCAGGATATGCGCAGAAGGAGAATCCGGGTTGGTTTTCAGGATGGCACGGAACCCTTCGACCGCGCACGCGTAATCGCGAGCCGAGAGACAGCTCTGCGCGAGAACCTGTTGCAGTTCGGTATTCGCAGGGTCGTCTTTAGCGGCGATCTTCAGCTGTTGTGCGGCCTTGGCAAACTGCTTGTCGCCGTAGTAGCTGAGCCCCAGCAGCGTACGCGCCTGCAGGTTCCGTGGGTCGG
>JAEZPW010000113.1 GCA_023441255.1 Acidobacteriota bacterium | reverse complement strand
CTGCGCCCCTGGGTGGCGATCCCACCGGCGAACCTGCTGGACAAGAACGGCGAACCGGGCGGCCTGACCGAGAGCCTTATGGACGGCACCGATCCCGCGACCAAAGCCCCGAAGATCGACATCAACTACCCGCCTGCAACTGCTGAAGACGGTTCCAACGCCATCAAGCATCCCGACCGTCAGTGGGAAGGCTCTGTCCTCGCGCCCGAGACCGGCGACTACCAGTTCAAGACCTACAGCAACGGCGGCATCAAAGTCTGGCTCGACGGCAAACTGGTCATCAACCACTGGCGCCAGAACTGGCTCACCAACGACGACCAGGTGAAGGTCCACCTCGAAGCCAACAAGAACTATCCGATCAAGATCGAGTGGGACACCGAGCAGGGCTCGACCATCCAGCTCACCTGGAAGACGCCTTCCCCCGAAGCCGACAAGACTTCGCTCTGGTCGGAAGTGGGCGACGGCATCGACTATTACTTCGTCTACGGCCCCAAGCTCGACACCGTCGTAGCCGGCATGCGAACGCTCACCGGCAAAGCCAACCTGATGCCCGCATGGGCGTTCGGTCTGTGGCAGTCCCGCCAGAAATACGAGAACGCGCAGGAAGTTCTGGACGTCGTGAAGGGCTTCCGCGACCGCAAAATCCCCTTCGACAACATCGTGCAGGACTGGCAATACTGGGAGCCCGACAAGTGGGGCTCACACCAGTTCGACGCAAAGCGCTTCCCCAATCCCGACGCGTGGATCAAGGCCATTCACGACCTGAACACGCACCTGATGATTTCCGTCTGGGGCAAGTTCTATCCGGGCACCGACAACTTCGAGGCCATGCACAAGGCCGGCTATCTCTACCAGCCGAACCTCGACGAGCAGATGAAGGACTGGCTCGGCTACGTCTATGCCATGTACGACGCCTACAATCCCGAGGCGCGCAAACTCTTCTGGGAACAGGTGAATGAGCGGCTATTCAAGCGTGGCATCGACGCCTGGTGGATGGACGCCACCGAGCCTGACCTCACTCCTTCGCCGCCAACCATCGATGGCCAGAAGACGCATTTCCCGAAGACCCACATGGGCACCGCATCGCGCGTGTTCAACGGATACGCCCTGCTCAACAGTAAGGGTGTCTACGAAGGCCAGCGCAGCGCCGCACCCAACCAGCGTGTCTTCATTCTTACTCGTTCGGGATACCTGGGCGAGCAGCGCTACTCCGCGGCTTCGTGGTCGGGCGACATCAGCGCCACCTGGACCGCGATGGCCAAGCAGATTCCCGCTGGGCTCGACCTCGCCATCGCCGGCGCGCCTTACTGGACGCAGGACGTGGGCGGTTATGCCGTCCCCGAACGCGTCGGGACGAAGAACCCCAAGCCGAAAGATGACGAAGACTGGTTCGAACTGAACGCGCGCTGGTTCCAGTTCGGCACCTTCACTCCGCTGCTCCGCGTACACGGCGAAGGCCGCGTGCGCGAGATGTGGACCATGGGCGGCGAGCAGCATCCGGCCTACAAGGCGCACGTGAAGTTCGATCACCTGCGCTACCGCATGTTCCCCTACATCTATTCGCTCGCCGGCGACGTCACGCACAACGATGGTTCGTTCATGCGACCGCTCGTCATGGACTTCCCGACGGATACGACCGCGCGCGAACTCAACGACCAATACATGTTCGGCCACGAGTTCCTGGTCGCACCGGTGACGAAGTACCAGGCGCGCACCCGCTCGGTTTATCTGCCGAAGGGCGCAATCTGGTACGACTTCTGGACCGGCAAGGCCGCCGCAGCCGGAAAGACGTTCGACGCGCCTGCGCCACTCGATGCGATGCCGGTGTTCGTCCGCGCGGGATCGATCATCCCGTTCGGCCCCGAACGCCAGTACATCGCCGAGAAGCAGTCTGATCCCATCACGCTCTACGTCTACGCCGGCGCGAACGGCCAGTTCACGCTCTACGAAGACGAAGGCACCAACTACAACTACGAAAAAGGCATGTTCGCGCAGATCCCCATGCAGTGGAACGAAGCCTCGCGCACGCTGACCATCGGCAAGCGCCAGGGCAAGTTCCCCGGCATGCTCGAATCGCGAATGTTCCAGGTGGTGCTGGTATCGCAGCAGAAGCCCACCGGCTTCAGCTTCGACCCGACGCCGCTCAAGACTGTTCAGTACAAGGGCGAAGCGGTAAGCCTGAAACTGCAGTAACGAAGTTGAACCAAAACAACGGTGGCCCACACAAGCCGACTTTGCTTGTGTGGGTCTTTCCACATTGACCTGCGCGTGGTTAGCCCCGAAGGGGCGTCAGTTGCTAGCCCGGCACGTGAGTGCCCGGTGAACAGCGAAAAGACCGCGAGTCCCGGAGGGACGGCAGAAAAACATTGAGACACTATATGAAACGATACTTCATCGCCGTACTCATACTCGCCCTGATCGCGACAGTCGCATCCGCCCAAACCTCCGCGCCCTACACCTGGAAAAACGTCCAGATCGTTGGCGGCGGTTTTGTCGACGGCATCATCTTCCATCCGACCGCCAAGGGCGTGCGTTATGCCCGCACCGACATGGGCGGAGCCTATCGCTGGAACGACAACGCGAAACGCTGGGCGCCAATGCTCGACTGGGTTTCCTATAAAGACGCCAACCTGATGGGCGTCGAGAGCATTGCGCTCGACCCGAACGATCCCAACCGCGCTTACATGGCCTGCGGCACCTACACCAACCCGGGCACTCCCAACGGCGCCGTCCTGCGTTCCACCGATCGCGGCAAGACGTGGCAGCGCACCGACGTGCCCTTCAAATTCGGCGGCAACGAGAATGGACGCGGCAACGGCGAGCGCATGGCAGTCGATCCGAACGACGGACGCATCCTGTTCCTCGGCACGCGCCACAACGGCCTCTGGACCAGCCGTGACGCCGGCGTGACGTGGAGCCGCGTCGAGAGCTTCCCCGACGTTTCCGAGCCTGAGCCCGACCGCGAGCACCGCAATTGGTGGGGAAGCGACGGCAGCGGCATCGTGTTCCCAATCTTCGATCCCAAGAGCGGCGGCAAAGGAAAGCCGAGTTCAACCATCTACGTCGGTGTCTCGCTTATGAACCGCGACAACCTGTTCCGCAGCACCGACGCCGGCAAAACCTGGCAAGCCATTCCCGGACAGCCCACACAATATCGCCCGACGCACGGTATTCTCGCGTCCGACGGCACGCTTTACCTTTCGTACGGCACCAACGGCGGCCCGGGCCCGATGAAGAACGGCGCCGTCTGGAAGCTGAACACCAAAACCGGCCAGTGGACTGACATCACGCCCGACAAGCCCACCGATACCGCCGCCTTCGGGTACGCCGCCGTCTCGGTCGACGCCCGCAATCCCAAGGTGCTCATCGTCAGCTCCTACGCACGCTACATGAAGCCCGGCGGCGACGAGATATTCCGCAGCACCGACGGCGGCAAAACGTGGAAGCCTGTGCTGTCCGGCGCGACCTTCGACTATTCGCTCGCGCCCTACCTGAAAGCCACGCCCCTCCACTGGTTCTTTGACATCGAGATCGATCCACTCAATCCCGACCACGCCATGTTCACCACCGGTTACGGCGGCTGGGAAACGTTCAACCTTACCGCCGCCGATTCCGGCAAGCCGACCACGTGGAGCGTGATGTCCACCGGCATTGAAGAGACGGTCGCGCTTGAGTTGCTCAGCCCCGCCAAGGGCGCGCCGCTCATCACGGCCATCGGCGACTACGCCGGGTTCGTCCATTGGGACGTCGACAAGCCAGCGCCCGAAGGCGAGTTCAACCCGCCTTACTTCGGCAACACGAACGGCCTCGCCTCGGCCGAAAACAAGCCTGAAATCATCGTGCGCGTAGGCCGCGCCTCCATGCACCATCGCGGCGGTCACATCGGCTACTCGCTCGACGGCGGAAAGACCTGGGCCGAACCAACGTCGGTACCGTCGAAGGAAGCGCAGCTCGGCCACGTCGCCCTCTCCTCCGACGGAATCACCTGGGTGTGGTCACCGGAGAGACGGCCGGTTTCGTTTACCCGCGATCGTGGGGCCAGCTGGACGAACTCGCAGGGCATTCCAGCCAACACGCGCGTCATCGCCGACCGCGTCAACCCGCAGAAGTTCTACGCACTGGCGCTATTCGAGGGCAAGCTCTTCGTCAGCAACGACGGCGCAGCAACGTTCGCGGAACAACCTCTCGTCCTGCCCGAGGGCCTGCCTCAACGCGGCTGGCGCGGCGACGACCGTGGCGGACAGGACCGCATCTACGCCACCCCGGGCCGCGAAGGAGATCTGTGGCTTGCCGCCTGGGACGGCCTATACCACAGCACCGACACAGGCAAGACGTTCACCCGCCTCGGCGGTGTCGAACAGCTGCACGCCTTCGGTTACGGCAAGGCCGCACCCGGCGAAGACTATCCTTCGCTCTACATGATTGGCACCGTAAACGGCCAGCGCGGCATCTTCCGCTCCGACGACGCGGCGCACTCGTGGGTCCGCATCAACGACGACCAGCATCAGTGGGGCCTGCTCCTGCACATCACCGGCGACCCGAAGCAGTACGGCCGCGTCTACGTCGGCACGCACGGCCGTGGCATTTTGTACGGTGATCCGGTGCAGTGAGAGGAACCGCCGCGATCACGCGGCCCGAAGCCAGCGATCTGTTTTCGTAGCGGTGAAGGCCTGTGACTATTTCGAACGTTGTCATTCCGAGGAGCAAAGCGACGAGGAACCTCTACCGACCAACACTGTTGATGGCGTAGGCGTTCCTCGCTGGCATTCCGAATGACAAAGGCACCGCCGGTGCCCCACCCTCGCGCCGTGAATTTCGGCGCCAGGGTGAGAGCAGATGCGAGATTACGTTCGACCTTGCTCAGCGAACTTCACCCCGAATCGCCTACCGAGCGGCCTTCTTCGCCAGCGCTTTCGGCCGCTTGCCGTTCTTCTTCGCCCCTCGCGAGCCGTTCCACGCTTTCATGATTTCCAGGTTCTTTGTGATGAGCGCATAGCGCTGCTCCACGCAAGCATGACTGCGCAGGGGATCCTCCGGCGCATGCAAGGCGTGGTCCACGAGTTTCTCCACCGTACTGGTCGCCACGTGCAGCCGCGTATCCGAGGATGCGTAATAGATGAGCACATCGCCGTTCTTGCGCGCCACCCACCCGTTCGAGAACACCACGTTCGAGACGTCGCCGACGCGCTCCTCGCCCTCCGGGGCAATGAAGTAGCCGGCCGGCCGATGCGTGATCACCCACGGGCGCTCCAGTTCGGCCAGCATCACGTAAAGCACATACCGCAATCCCGCCGCGGTGTTCCGCACGCCGTGGCACAGATGCAGCCAGCCCTGCGACGTCTTGATCGGCGCAGGCCCCAGTCCGTTCTTCACTTCCTTAATAGTGTGGTACTCGCGGTTGTCGATGATGATCTCGTTCTCGATCACCGCGTTCTCGATGCTGCTGGTCAGGCCCCATCCGATGCCGCCGCCCTTGCCGGCCTGTATGAATTCGTCCTGCGGGCGCGTGTAGAACGCGTACTTGCCATCGACGAACTCCGGATGCAGCACCACGTTTCTCTGTTGCGGCGACTTCGTCTTCAGATCCGGCAACCGCTCCCAACTCTTCAAGTCCTTCGTGCGCGCAATACCGCACTGCGCCACAGCCGAAGACGTATCCCAACTCGGCGCCTTTGGATCTTTGCGCTCCGTGCAGAACAATCCGTAGACCCAGCCGTCCTCGTGCCGCACCAGGCGAACGTCGTAAACGTTGACGTCCGGATCGTCGGTCTCGGGCATCAGGATGGGGTAGTCCCAGAAACGAAAGTTGTCGACGCCGTTCTTGCTCTCGGCGATCGCCAGGAACGACTTGCGGTCCACGCCCTCCGCGCGCACCGCCACCAGCACCTTGCCCTCATGCTCGATGGCGCCCGCGTTGAAAGCGGCGTTCATCCCCATGCGTTCCATCAGGAACGGGTTCGTCTTCTGGTCAAAGTCATAACGCCAGAAGAGCGGCGCGTGCTCGGCCGTGAGCACCGGATAAACATATCGGTCGAATACCCCGTTGCCACCCTCGGCCTTGCGATTCTTGCGCGCCAGCAGCTTCTCATGGCGCTTCGTAAGTTCCCGCACCTGAGCCCTGAATTCAGCGTTCGTCATTCGCTCCTCCGTCGTCGTAAATACCGTTTCGCGTTTACCGCCTGGGTGCCCCACGTTCCGCGAAGCTAACGTGGGGAAGTCCTCTCAATCCGCTCTACCCGCGAAACTCGAAACGCCCAACACATCCACCCGCCGCATCACTTCCAGGCACATGCGCCCGTTATGATACGGGCACTTCCACGCATCCACCTTGAACTGCTCGTCACTCGGCACGCCTTCGCGCGACACCTTCCAGAACCATTCACCGTGCTCGCGATCGACGATGTACTTGCCAATGAACTCCCAGCTCTTCTCCGCCGCGATATAGAAGCGCGGGTCACCCGTCACTTCATACGCGTTCAAGAAACCCACGACAGCTTCCGACTGCGGCCACCAATGCTTGTCGCTGTCGATGATGCCCGCCGAATCGGCTTCATAGAGCAGGCCACCGTCCGCATCAACGGCCTCGCGCAGCACGGCCTCAGCCATGTCCACCGCTTCGCGCCGGATCTCCTTCAGGACCGTCTCGTCCCCGAGCACCTCCGCAGCCTCGCACAGCAACCAGCTCCCCTCGATGTCGTGGCCGAATGAAATGTGGTCGGACCTCGGATTCCACTGCTCATCGAAGAACATCCTGAAATGGTGCGTCCGCGGATCGATAATGTGCGTGCGGAAAATGTCGATCAGTGCCGCGAGTCGCGACCGCAGCGTCGGGTCGTTCCATTCGCGCAGCAGCGTTCCATAGGCTTCCATCACGTGCAGGTGTGTGTTCATGGACTTCTTCTCGTCCATGTCCACTTCGCTCAGGCGCTGATCTTTCGCCAGCGTCCAGTCGCGTTCGTAGGTCTCGAAGTATCCGCCGTTTATTGGATCCTGACTGGCGCGCTCGATCGCATCATAGGTCTGCTTCGCCCAGTCCAGCGCCGTCGCATCCTTCGTAGCACGATAGAACGTCGCCAGCGCATATACCGTGAACGCCTGGCCGTAGATGCGTTTCTTCGCATCCACTGGACGCCCCAGGTGATCCACCATCCAGTAAACGCCGCCGAACTCCTCGTCGCGAAAATACTTCAGCAGGTAGTCGAACGCGCGCCGGGCCGCCTCAAGATAGGCAGCGGTCCCATACGCACGGTACGACTCCGAGAACGTCCATAAAATGCGGGCGTTCAGGATGAGGCCCTTGTCGGCCTTCGCCTCGATGACGAGCTCGTTCGTGATCTGCCCACGGAAGCCGCCGTATTCCTCGTCCACTGCATACTTCAGCCAGAACGGCAGTATGTTCGTGAGCAGCTCAGCTTCGACCTGTTCCCGTAAGCTCTGCATCGCCTGCCTCTGCATCTCTCGCCTCTGTATCTCGTGCCTCTGTATCCCGTCTCCTCAAGCACTCCGCCAACGGTTGTCATTCCGAGCGCAGCGAGGAACCCCTACCCGCAAGACAAATCCTCCCGGGCGAGAGTCACTTCCGCATGTAATCGATATCATGAATAAGCTACCCCAACCCGCCCTGTTCTGATAGAACAATCCACACCTGCTCCAACTCTGCGCCGACTGGCGCGGTCGTGTGTTTAAGCAGGTTAAATGCCCCAGAAAGGCATGTGCCGACCGACTGTGCGTGAGATCGGCGCCTGGATCCAATCATGAAGACACAGTTCGCTGCAGGCAGATCTTTAGCGTTGCTGATGTTCACGGCAATTATTGCGCTCACTGCGCAAGTCGCGCTCGCGCAACAGTCGCGCTCCGCGCAGAAATCAACTGCAGGCCAGTCGAGCACGGAGCCGCAGCTTCATCAGGCCGCCCGCGCCGGAGACGTTGCCGCCCTTCGCACGCAGCTCAGCAACGGCGTGAACGTCAACCTGCGCGATTCCGCCGGACGCACAGCCCTCATGCAAGCCGCCGAACAGGGCCAGACCAATGCGGTGAAGCTGCTCATCGAGCACGGGGCCGACGTCAATGCCGCAGCCCGCGCCGGCACAGCCCTCGAAAGCGCCGAACGTAGCGGCCACATGGATGTCGCAGCCCTGCTGCGCCAGGCCGGTGCCCGCTCGTCGGGCCACTCCCTCGGCGACACCGTTTGCGTGCGCCCCTGGAGCGGTGACGGCTACTGCGGCCTTGTCCAAGCAATCAACCGCAATAACTACCAGCTTCGCGTCACCGAGATCGTTGGCTGCAACAACGGATGCGCAGCCCGGGCCGAATGCTCCGCCAACAAACCGGTCGGCGGGCCAGACGGCGTCAAAGTCGGCGACCAGGTCGAAACCAGGAGTTGGTGCCTCACCCACACGGGGGTGCAGCGATGAACACCCGCGCGTCGGTTTCGCTGAGCACGCAGGGGTGCCCCATCCTTCGGCGCAGCCGAACGGTTGGTCTTTTCGTTGCGATGGTCATTGCCGCAGCTCTCATCGCATGTGGCGGGGGAGGCGGCGGCTCCACGCCTCCCCCTCCACCGTCTTTCACCATCACCGGCGTGACCATCTCCTGTCCCGAAGCAACGCTCGCCCAGGGACTGGTCGAACAGTGCACGGCCTCGGTGCAGGGCACAGGTGACTACAACAAGACGGTCACGTGGCAGGCATCGGGCGGCACGATCTCGGCGGGTCTGTTCACCGCGCCGCGTTCTTCCGGCAACGTGACCATCACCGCAAAAGCCGCCGGTGATTCCACCAAGTCGGCGACAGCCACCGTGAACGTCACCACGCCGCGCAAGGCCAACCTCGATTATCTCGGCATCAACCACGTGTCGTGGTCCACCGACGAGTACCTCCAGTCTGCCGCTGCGACCTCCGAAAACGCCCTCGCAGCCACCGGGGCCAACTACGCCGGCGTCCTCGTCACGCAGTACGTCGCCACCAAGACCTCGACCACCATTTTCCCGACGCAGCTCACTCCTTCGGACGCGGCCCTCACAACGGCCATCCAGCAGTTGCACAGCCAGGGCGTGAAGGTCATGCTCAAGCCCCACATTGATCCGCAGGACGGCTCCTGGCGCGGCGAATTCGCTCCCACCGACGTGAACGCCTGGTTCGCCGCCTACCGCGGTTTCATCCTGCACTACGCCGAACTGGCGCAGATGACCGGCGCCGACATGCTCTGCATCGGCACCGAGTTCAAGACGCTGACCGTCAGCGCCTATCGCACGAAATGGATCGACATCATTACCGCCATTCGCGGCGTCTACACCGGCAAACTCACCTACGCCGCTAACGCCACGGCCGCAGGCGACGAGTTCACGTCCGTCTCCTTCTGGGACCAACTCGATGCCCTCGGACTGGACGGCTACTTTCCGCTGACCTCCAAGAACGACCCGACCATCAGCGAATTGCTCGGGGCCTGGAAGTCGAACGTCTATGGCCAGGACATCGTCTCGCTGGTCACCAACTTCGCCAGCGCCTACCCCACCAAGCCGGTCATCTTCACCGAGATCGGCTACCGCAGCGCAACCGGCGCCAACAAGGCTCCGTGGGACTGGTCGACCTCGAGCACGCCCGACAACCTCGAACAGCAGAACTGCTACGAAGCCATGCTCCAGACATGGACGGCGCCGTCATCGCCGGTCAGGGGCTATTTCTGGTGGGCATGGCCCGTCCAGGCTCCCGGCGCAAACGACACCGACTACAACCCGCGCAACAAGCCGGCGCAGACCGTTCTCGAGAACTGGCAGTAAATGGTGGAATCGTAAGAGATCGCAACGCGTAGGTGACGGTACCCACCTCTGCTTTACCGTGCCCCACATCTGCCCACTTCAGCAGATGTGGGTGAGAGGAAGCACACGGCATTCACGCCCACGTCTGCTAACAACGAACGGCAGAGTGGGCTCCAGAGGCGGAAGGATGCGAACGAAGGGTTCAGTTGACGTTTCGACTGCGACGATACTGCGCTGCGAACGTTTTTGCATCAGCCAAAAGCCACATCGCAGCCGCGACACATAACCACCCGAACACGTCTCCGATTCTTGAGTACGTAGTCGCCCCGCGACCGATCGGCACGCTGACGACAAGAACTGCATGTGCCCCTCGCGACGAAACGGGGCTGGCGAGCAAGCGGCCGTGCTGGTCTGTTGCCGTAAGCAGTCCGTCACGTGCTGAGCGGGCCACCGAATAGCCTCCTTCCACACCGCGCATTATCGCCATGCTGGCGTGCAACCATCCATCGCTTACAAAGTCCCAAGCCGGCACGAGCAGCAATCCTGCACCGGCACGAGAGTATCTGCGTCCGAGTTCGGGAAAGTCCATGTCTTTGCAGATCGCCACGCCCGTGTCGTTCGGGATCACAAGCGTGGTGCTCCCCGGCGAAATGCCGTCCTCCAGGACCGGAACGAGATGCTGTTTGAAGTATTCTTGCCGCGGTGCAGGTGAAGGATAGTAGACCTCGGCTGCGTTGCGCACCGTATCGCCGTCCCAACGGCGAAAACCTGCTACCACGGTAACCTGGTTTTCACGCGCGACGTTGGCGAGTTGTGCCGTAAGCTGCTTGCGCCACTCGGGTAGTGACGCTACAACTTCCTCGGGCAGCACCACGATGTTTGCGCCCTGCTGCGCGAGTGCTCGCACCCGCGTCACGTAGAGTGAGATAACGGAGTGTGCGAGTGTTGCATCCTCAGTGCGGAACGCCGATGGAAACTCGTCCGATGCTGTCAGCCCGACCTTCACCTCGCGAGATGGCACGGCACGATGCAATTCATAAAGACCGAACGCGAGGACTGCCAGAAGGCAAGTCCCGGCTGCAACAACCAATTGCTTACGTTGTGGTGCCGGACGATGCAGTGCCAGGGCGATCGCACTTGGTACAAGCGCCAAAACGAAACTGACCCCTGACAGACCAGCAATGCTTACTATCTGGATCACCGGCAGGAACGAGACTTGCGAATAGGCGAATGAACCGAAGGATCCGTTAGCCGAGAAGCAGGTCACAAGCAGTTCCGATGTGACTACCAGCACCGGATATGCAAGCATCGCCTGCACGCCTGACGTGCGGTCCGCGACGAGTTTCGAGCCGAGGACAACCAGCGCAAACAGTATCGCCATAGTCCCCACGCCAACTGCGAGAATGCCCGCCGGCAAGGAACCGCGATACACCACGCACAGGTAGAGCCCGCCGACCGCGAAGGCTGTGAACGCCACACTCGCGGCATCTATCCAGCGACTCCGCCCGAAGGCGTACCAGAGCACCGGCAAAGGCGCAATCCACGCCAACGGCCACGCGTGGCCACTCCAGGCGAAAAAAAACAGCAACCCGCTACCCAGGGCGGTGCAGATGCGAATGATCATCCTTCACTCAGCGTCTTCTCAGGTGTGGCAAGGTCGTCAGCGCGATGAGGCGGTTCTTCGAGGCGAAAGGCTTCATCGAAGTCGAAACGCCTATGATGCACCCGATCGCCGGCGGCACGGCGGCACGGCGATTCATCACGCACCACAACACGCTCGACGTCGATCTGACTGTAAAGCCGATGTGGCCGCTCCGCTACTGAAAATCGGCTTTCAGGCCGCTTCGTCCCGCGAGGGACGGAACGAACTTAGCCCCGGATGAAATCCGGGGTACGGCAGATGTAAGGGTGCAAGTGCCGGAGGCACGGCCGAAATGCGCTTTCGGCACGGCAGGGGCCCCGCCCGGGCAAGATCTGGACGGTGCCCCGTTCAATCTTTCTTTTGGCTTGAGCGGGGCAGTTCGTGGATGGTCAGACTGACTCCGGCGCGTTCGCGATAAACGAGCCGCAAACCTTTCACTGCACTGCTACGCTCGCGAAGCCGCCGACCGCTCCTGGCACCGTGAAGGGTGAGCCTTGAACAGGCTGCAATCCACCTGCGGAGTCGATCGAGAACACGGCGATACTGCTGGCGCTGCCCGTTTTCGAGAGGAAGCCCGCGGTCGCGACATACAGGAACTTGCCCGAGGGATCGACGTGCAGGAGACCGAACTGGTTCGGCAGCGCGAACGGCGATCCCTGCACCTGCGTCACGGCGCCGCTGTTCGGGTCGATGGCAAAGACCGACACGCCATCCTTGTTCAGGGCATAGAGAAAATTGCCGTTCACCGCAACGTCGCTCCCGTCCTGGAAAGGCAGCGGCGTGCCAAGGAGCGACAATGCTCCTGTGCTGCTGACCGCAATGGAAACCAGCGTGCCGGGCAGTGACGGATCGGGCCGCAGTTGCTGGCCGGTGCCGATGGCATAAATGAACTTCTGGCCGGGGCCAAAAGCCATCCTGCCCACACCGAAGCCAACGGAGAGCGCCGGCATGTCGGACGTGTCGGTCAGTTTGCCGTCCGGGCCGATAGGAAATGCGTCGACTCCATTCAGAAAACTCTCGTACACGAAGCTGTCACTCACCAGGAGTCCACCGGCGCTGAACAGGTCCTGAAAATCAGCTCTGGCGGTGGACATCGGCGTGAGCTGGCCGGTTGTAGCATCCACCGTGTAACCCGATGGGACCGAACTCAACCCGGCCACCGTGTAAACGAACTGCCCGTTTGAACTGACGGCAACGGCGAAAGGCTCAATGCCGCTGCCGGTTTTCACCTCTTCGCCGTTGGGGGTGAGCACTCCATTGGAGGCGATGTTGTAAGCCGAGATGGCGCCCAGGTCCCCCTGCCCGTTCGGGCTCTGCGGGTTCACGCCATACAGGAACTTGCCCGAAGGATGTACGGCCAGTCCCATCGGGCTCTGTCCCGTTGCCGCGAAAGGCGAACCGGACACTGCCGTCAGCGCGCCAGTGTTGGTGTCAATCTGAAAAGCCGCGATGCTGTTCGACGAAGGCAGCGAGGCGTACAGGAATTCCTGGGGCACAGTCGCCCCGCCTCCCCCGCTCCCAGAACCGCCCGGGCTACCGCCACCCGAATTACTTCCGGTGCCGGGAGGATTGCCGCTGCCCGAATTGTTGCTGTTGCCCGAGGACCCACCGCAAGCGAAGAGAAAACTCAGCAGCAGTGTGGAAAGTGCGATAGAAAACAGAGATTGAGGACGCATAAAACACCACCAGGGCGGAACAACTCGCACCGCACGAGGAATCGAGGACGGCACATGTGGGTTGCTTTTGCAGGTTTCGATGAGACGGGACACTCGGCAGGATGTTCGAGAATGCGAACAGAGCGGAGCTCAAACACCTGACCGTTTGCTGAAATTGTCGCAATGCAATCAAACGCTGGGTCAGGCGATCTCTCGATCTTACGAGCTAATGCGAACTGGTGGTAGGTTTGGATGCTGGCACAATCACGTCACGGTCATTTGGCGATTTGCTATGGCTGCTTGCGCACCCAGTCAGGTATGAATTCAGGCAGCGGTAGCTTTGTCCATCGCACAAGCGTGAATCGTCCCGCTCCCTCTAAATCGTAAAAGATAACGTCTGACTCCGCCCCAGCATCCCTACGTTCGCCATTCTCACTGAAATGCTCTCTCCCGTAGTGAACCCAGTACGCGAATACACGCCCACCAACGTCAAAAGATACAAGACGACCAACAGCTATTGGGAATTCCATGATTTCAAGTCTTCCACTGTGGTCGGGAGAACACTTGTAGTAGGCAAACACTGATTGATTGTCGCCGGGCTTTAAGAACCGTACGAACACGCCGGGCATGTTGCGGGACTCTGCTCGCTTGCCAATGGCTTTCGCCGCTTTCAATCCCGGTACCGCCCAACCGCCCAAGCGATAAAGTTCTGAGATGTCGCACGTGCAAGACGCAGGAGCCTGTTTCGACTGTAGTTCGTTCCGCACAGCTGCGTCTTGAGCGGACGCATTCGCACAAAAGACGAATAGTACAGCGAATGCGAGTTTGATTCGGAGCATGGACGTGTGGCTCCCCTTGTATGGCGTAACTACGGCGCTGATAGCCAGCACTTTACGCCGATTCACAGCTAAGTTCCACGATTGTGGACGACATCAGGCATATCGCTCTCTTCCCGAAACGGGACCCTACAATTCGCGGAGTATCACTTCAAGAGAATCCATCTCTCCTGCGGCTGAAACTCATGCTTCACACGCGTACCACTAGCCCCCTTCAGCAACTCGCACTAGAATGGTTCGCACTCTGAAAAACAGGAGTTCATCGCATGGGCAAATACCCGATTAGCCGTCGCGATTTCGTCCGCCTGGGAGCCGGCGCTGCAGCCGCGGGCGCCATCCTGAAGACCACCGTTCTCGACGCCACCCCGCTGTTCGCCGCCGAAGCCGCCGGCGAGAAAGTACGTTTCGCCTCCATCGGCACGGGTGTTCGCGGCTGCGAACTCCTGAAGGGCACGCTTGTCGTACCCAACGTCGAATGTGTTGCCGCCTGCGACCTCTATGACGGACGCCTGCGCGCCGCTCAGGAATCCGCCGACAAGATGATCCCGGTCACGCGCAACTACCGCGAGATCCTCGACCGCAAGGACGTGGATGCGGTCATCATCGCCATCCCCGACCATCTGCACCGCCGCCTCGTCGAAGAGGCCTGCGCCGCGGGCAAAGACGTCTACTGCGAGAAGCCCATGTCGCACAACGTCGACGACGGCTTCGCCATGGTGGCCGCCGCGAAGAAGAACAGCCGCATCCTGCAGATCGGCAGCCAGCGCGTCAGCTCGGTCGCCTACGCCAAGGCGCGCGAGATCTTCAGCTCCGGCCGCCTCGGCGACGTCTTCTTCGTGCAGGCCCACTCCGACCGCAACAGCCCGAGCGGCGCCTGGGTCTACCCCATTCCGCCCGACGCCAACGAGCAGACCATTGACTGGAACGCCTTCCTCGTCGACGCCCCCAAGCGCTCCTTCGACGCCGCCCGCTTCTTCCGCTGGCGCTGCTTCGCCGACTACGGCGAAGGACTCCCGGGGGACCTCTTCGTCCACCTCATCTCCGGCATTCAGTTCATCACCGGAACCGTCGCGCCGCCCAAGACCGCCTACTCGATGGGCGGCACCTTCCGCTTCAAAGATGGTCGCGAATTCCCAGACCTCATACAGACCTTCTACGACTATCCGAACTTCCAGGCGACGGTCCGCTGCAACCTCAACAACGAAGATGGCGAGAGCATCGCCTTCCACGGCACCAAGGGCACGATGATCGTCTCGGGCAACACCGTCACCTTCAAGCCGCAGGACACGGACCCGCATCCGGAAGGCTACTCGATCTACGGCTGGCCCAACGACCTGCGCAAACAGTACCTCGCGCAGTTCGAAATCGAGCACCCGAAGACGGCGCCGCTCGCGGCCACCACACAGGTTCCGGTCGAGGTCTACGAAGCCCCTGCCGGATACAGCGACACCGTCGATCACCTGGCCAACTTCTTCAACGCTGTGCGCACGCGCAAGCCTCCGGTGGAGAACGAAGATTTTGGCAACGCAGCCTCGATCGCCTGCCACATGTCAAACCATTCGTTCTTCAAGAAGTCAGTAGCCGTATGGGACAACGCAGCAAAGAAAATTAAGAGCTAACAGCCATCGAGGGTCGGAGGTTTCGCACAGTTCGGACGTTTCGGAAGTTTCAAACTAACTCCGAAAACCTCTGAAACGTTCGAAACCTCCGCAACCTCCGAAACTCGGAGTTAAGAACATGACCGACATCACGCGACGCACCTTCATCAAGACCACCACGACCGCTATCGCCGCCGGAGCCGCGATGACGGCGCTACCCACCCTCTCCGCCGCCGCGCCCAAGCTCTCGATCGGCATTCAGCTCTACACCGTCCGCGAATTGCTGGCGAAAGATTTCGACGGCACCCTGCGCGAACTCGCCAAGGCCGGATACCAGGAAGTCGAGTCCGCCGGCTACTACGGTCACACGGCTCCCGAATTCAAGGCGGCGGTCGAAAACGCCGGGCTCAAGTGTGTGGCGGCGCATCATCCGCTGTAGGCGCTGCTGCCAAAACCCGAAGACCTCATCGACTACGGCCACCAGCTCGGCATCGACTACCTCGTCTGTTCCGCGCCCGCCCCGAAGAATCCCGACCACAAAGAACTCACGCTCGACGACTGGAAGTGGAACGCCGAGCAGTTCAACCTCATCGCCGAAAAAGCCAAAGCCGCCGGCCTCAAGTTCGCTTACCACAACCACATTCGCGAGCTGAAGACCACCGACGGCAAGGTGCCCTACGACGAACTCCTGCGCCTCACCGATCCCTCGCTGGTGAAAATGGAGATGGACTGCGGCTGGTTTGTCGTCGGCGGCTTCACCCCCGCCGAATACCTCCGCAAGCATCCGGGCCGCTTCACGCTCTTCCACGTCAAAGACGTCATTATTAATAAGACCGATCTCGAGGCCAGCAAGTCCACCGAACTCGGTCGGGGCAACATCGACTACGCCCCCATCTTCGCCGCCGCCCCTGCGCTCGAGCATTACTTCGTCGAGCAGGAAGAATTCGATATCGATCCGCTCGAGGCTATCAGGATCGACGCCGACTACGTGAGGAAGCTGAAGGTCTAACCGGACTCTGGAGAAAACGTGCGCGCGCTTCGTATCTTGCTGAAAGTTGTCGGGGCATTTGTGGCAATCGTCGTCCTTTGCGTGGTCGGCGTTTTTGGCACGCTGTGGTTTGCGCATCACCGCGTGCAAAAGATGGCGGAAAGGATCCACCCCGGCATGACGGCCCACGAGTTCGTCCAGGTCTTCCCGGAAGGCTATCTTTCCGGCAAGGTGTTGCGTACCCGACGCACCGTCGCGTGCCGCACAAAAACAGGCTCGGTTGAACCTCCTGAGGATCCGCCCTCAGACGCCGCGTCCCGTCCGGTCAACGCCGCGGAACTACAATCGTGCGAAGCCGTGTCCTGGGTCCGGTTTCACGGCACAGACAACGACAGGCTGCGCCTGGAACTTGCTTCTCCGGGAATCGACGACACCGAGTCGCGAAAGGTCACTCGCGACGATTTCGCCCGTTTGTTGGACACGGAATTTGCCAGCGCCGAGTACTACGTCGGCTTCAGCTATACAACGTCGACCCCGCAGCACATCTCCTTCGGCGTCTGGTTCGGACGCGATGGCAGGGTGCGAGAAGTGCTGCATCCCTGGGGCTGGGACTGAGTCTATCGAGAATCATGAGGGTGCCCCATCCTAAGCGCCGCAGTCGCGCTTAGGGTGGGGTCTTTGACCTCTTCCTCACTACACCGGCAGCACGGATCAAAACGGATTTGGACGGATAGGCAATTCAAGAATGTTTCAGATTCTCAATCGGTGAAAATCCGCGTTAATCCGTGTTTCAAGGTTTTCGCGTAAGCGCGCATCAACTATCCTTCCCTCATGTCCAGAATAGCTCGATGTCTGTTCATTCTTCCGGCACTCCTCGTCTGCTCGCTGTTCGCGCAGTCATCTCCCGACGCATCTCTCCCCCGCATCGACCGCAGCGGCGCCCACCCGGCCCTCATTGTGGACGGCGCACCGTTCCTCATGCTGGGCGCGCAGGTCAACAACTCCTCCGCCTGGGCCAGCAGCATGAACGCCGTTTGGCCCGTCATGGACACGCTCGGCGTCAACACCGTCGAAGCGCCCATCTACTGGGAGCAGTTCGAGCCCCGCGAAGGCCAGTTCGATTACGCGAATGTCGACATGCTGCTCATCCAGGCACGCGTGCATAGAGTTCGGCTGGTGCTGCTCTGGTTCGGCACCTGGAAGAACGGCAGTGCCTCCTACGCGCCCGAATGGGTGAAACTCGATCAGAAGCGCTTTCCGCTGGCCACCACCGCCGACGGACGCCAGGTGTTCTCGCTCTCACCTTTCGGCGAGCAGACGCTTGCCGCCGACACCAAGGCCTTCACGGCACTGATGCAGCACCTCAAGTCGGCCGACCCGCAGCACACAGTAATAATGGTGCAGGTCGAAAACGAGCCCGGCATCTGGGGCGCCTCGCGCGATCACTCTCCGGCCGCCGAAAAGCTCTTCGCGCAACCCGTGCCTGCCGACGTGCTGAAGGCCATGGGCAAGGAAGGCGCGCGCGGCAACTGGACACAGGTCTTCGGCGAAGACGCCGACCCATACTTCTACTCCTGGGCCATCGCCCGCTACATCAACCAGATCGCCGAGGCAGGCAAGCGCGTCTACCCGCTGCCCCTGTACGTCAACGCCGCCCTGCGCGACCCGCTGCACAAGGGCGCTCTGGGCAGCTTCGAAAGCGGCGGCCCTGTCTATGACGCACTGCCCATCTGGCACGTAGCCGCGCCCGCGATCGACGCCCTCGCACCCGACATCTACATGCCCGAGCATGAAAAATACCTGGCCGTGCTGCGCCAGTACGCGCTGCCGTGGAACCCGCTCTTCGTGCCCGAAACCGGCAACAGCACTATCTACGCGCACTACTTCTTCGCCTCGCTCGGCGCGGGCGCATTCGGCTGGGCCCCCTTCGGCATGGACCAGACCGGCTACGTCAACTATCCGCTCGGCGCCGCGCGCGTCGACAACGAAACGCTCGCGCCCTTCGCGCTGAACTACGCCATTGTCGGCCCCATACAGCGCGAACTCGCGCGGCTCATCGCCGCGGACCGCGTGCGCGGCGCCGCCGAAAATCCCGCAGTCCACACGGAAACGCTCACCTTCGCCGCGCTCAATGGCAAGCCCGCGCAGTGGACCGCCACCGTCTCCTACGGCCTGCCGTCCTTCTACTCGACCAAGCCCGCTCCCGGAAACGAAAAGCCCGAAGGCCAGGCACTCGTCGCCCAACTAGGCCCCGACGAATTCCTCGTCACCGGTGTGCACTGCCGCGTGGACTTCAACCGCGTCGCCTCCACAGGCGAGACCAAAACGCAGCGGATGTTCGTCTCAGTCGAAGAAGGCCAGTACGAGAACGGCACGTGGAAGATGAAACGCATCTGGAACGGCGACCAGACCGACTACGGCCTCAACTTCACCAGCATCCCGCAAGTGCTGCGGGTCAAGCTGGCGACGTACTAGGTGAGGCTGTTCTGGGTTGCACTGTTGTTCTGGGTTGCACTGTTCTGTTGAGAAGAAAGGTGTGGGGCCGGGGCTGTGCCCCGTCCCGGCCCTCTGGGTACGTGG
>JAEZPW010000078.1 GCA_023441255.1 Acidobacteriota bacterium | reverse complement strand
GCCCTGGCCGGGTCGGAGACCCGGCCCTACATCAGCAATCCCCGCCATCGCCGCCCTCAAGTCTGTCGGCGGATGGAGCGCGATTTCCAGCCACTCGGCCGCGCGGTCAACGAGCGTGACCACGTCGCGCAACTCGATCGGCTCCAGGGCAGCGCCCTGTATGCGCGATTTGTCCACCAGCTTGCGCGGATCGGTCAGACCGCCGAAGTCGAACCGGCCACCCGTGCGCAGGTAAGCGCGGATCTCGGCCGTGATCTGCTGCTGCCGTTCGATCCAGCCGCGATCGGTCGAAGGCGTCAGTGCGGCCACGCGGGCACGTCCCAATTCCGAGTTGGTGTATCCGCGCAGCAGGTCGCGCAGCGCGTCGTATTCAAGCGGACGCGCGCTCGTGTGCGCCAGGGGTGCAGGAATGGAAGACATCGTGTAAATGGTAGCAGGAGGAGCGGCGAAGGGCGTATGCGCCTTGGGCTATGGGCTTTGGGCTTTCAGCCTGGAGTTCGGGTATGCGCGATCGGTTATCGGCAACTACTGTGTCATTTGAAGTTGCGTTTTTCGGCTGTAGCTCACAGCTCACGGGGCTGGAGCCCATAGCTCAGAGCCGAGGGCCGGAGCGCACTTCGCGCTTCTTACACCTTCTGTGATTGTGCCGGCAGCAGCGTGCTGCTTGACGACTGGTGGCCGGCAATCGGCAATCTGACCGTGAATCTCGCCCCGCCCTCTGCGCGGTTTTCGCAAACAATGGTGCCGCCGTGTTCGGAGATGATGCCGTAGCAGGCGCTTAGTCCGAGTCCCGCGCCCTTGCCGGCGGGCTTGGTCGTGTAGAACGGGTCGAAGATCTTCTTCGGGTCCTCCACGCCCGGGCCGTTGTCGGCAAACTCGATGGCGACGTCGTCCCCCTCCAGCCGCGTTGATACGGTCAGCACGCCGCCTCCGACGGTCTTCAGCGCGTCAATGGCGTTGCCGATCATATGAAAGCAGACCTGCAGCAGCTGGTTTCCGTCGGCGACGACCTGCGTCACTCCGGGATCGAACTGGCGCACGATGCGGATGCTGGCGTCGCGCAGGTCAAGCTCACGCAGCTCCACGGCATTGCCGACCAGCGGGTTCACCGCGAGGAGCGTTTTTTCGCCCCGCATCTGCTTGGCGAAGCTAAGGAGGTTCTTCACCATCTCCTGCGTGCGGCGTGCCTGTTGTCCGATCTTGGCTGCCCACTGACCGCGCTCGTCTCCCGGCGGAGATTCGTGCTCCAACAGGTCGGCGTAGCCCAGCACGGCGGTTAGCGGATTATTGATCTGGTGCGCGGCCCCGGCCACGAACTGGCTAAGTGCGGAAAGTTTTTCTGCCTGCACCAGCTGCGCCTGCAAGCGTTTCAGGTTCTCGTAATTCTGCTGCGAAGCCCCCAGCAACCGCACCAGTTCGCGGTCCAGCAGGTGTTCCTTCAGGAAGACCACGAAGGGCAGCAGGAGGAGCGCCAGCAGCGTCCAGAACACTCGGAAAACCGTGACCTGCTGAGGTACGCCATGCCTCAACATGGCCCCGAGTCCTATGAACGGCAAAGAGAGCACTGCAGCCATGGCCATGCGCGAGAGAAGAATGTTTTGAAATCTGGAGCTCTGGACCTGCTGCGGCTCCGGGTTTTCGCTCAGTCCTTTCAGTGCCGCATAGACGAAAAGACACATCGCAATTATGAGAGGCACGTCGTACAGCGACCCGGTGTAATAAGTGCCGTCCTCGATGGCCTTGTTCACCACCCGAGATGCCGCCGCGTAAGCGGACGCGGCCACCAGGAAACGGGCGTAGGTCGCGCGCCAAGGTCCGCGAACGCGCACTGTCAACCATGCCAAGGCGCCGATCAGCGCCAGGCTTTCAATGAAGTACAGCAGAATGAAGTTGAATGAGTACTGGGAGTCGTCCGGCACTACGTACTGCCAGGGAAAGACCAGGAATCCGTATAGGTAGACCCACCACAGCAGCAGCAGGCTGAAATCAAGAGTTACGAATTCAAGCCGCCGCGACGCCTTCACGTGTGCCCGCGCGGCCAGCGCTCCCATCATGGGCACCACGTGCACGAAGAAAAGGACATCCCCGGGAAAAGCCAGCGGCACGGGGCGGCGCAGTAACACCTCGTACCAGACCCACAGTAGCGTGGCCGCAGCCCACAGGCCCGCGCCGATCGCCATCGAACCCCAGAAGTACCGTGTGCGACTGTGGGTTCGCGCCGTATTCACCACCATCAGCGCGAACAACGCCAGCAGCAGGGCCGTCTGACACAGGTTGCCGAACGCACTTGCGGCGTACCCGGCATGCAGTTTCAGTGTTACGGCCGTGTAGCCCAACACCAGAACGGCTGCCGTCGCAAGCCACCAGTGTTTGCGGAGGCGCTGCATATTTGTCGCATTCTACGTGAGAACCCGAATGACGGATATGTTACCTAGGTAGAAAAACATCCAGGTTCTTTCGGTGTCAGTTCTGAAAAGAATTCGCTTTCGAAATGTTCCGACTGCCTACGAAAACTGCTGTGACAGGCGAGGAAGCCTGCCGCCTCAAGGGATGGTGCGATGGCCCTGAACAGTTCTGGTGCGGGTAGAGGTTCCTCCGCTCGCCGCGCTCAGCGTGGGAATGACAATCCTTTGGAAGATGCGCGCTCGGCATTTCGGGCATCCATTCTCTTCATTAGCTCGTGAAGGAGGACGTATGCCGGTGAATTATCTTCCCGAGGGGATGCACAACGTCATTCCGTACC
>JAEZPW010000397.1 GCA_023441255.1 Acidobacteriota bacterium | reverse complement strand
CACGAGGTACGCCATGACCGTCTCTGGCCGACCCGTCAGCCACTACCGCGTGCTTGAGAAGTTGGGCGGCGGCGGTATGGGGGTGGTGTGTAAGGCCGAAGATACGCGACTGGGCCGACTCGTCGCTCTGAAGTTTTTGCCGGAGCCGTTGTCGCGTGATCCGCAATCGATGGAGCGCTTCCACCGCGAAGCGCGCGCTGCCTCCGTTCTGAATCATCCCAACATCTGCACGATCTACGACTTCGGCGAGGACGAGGGCGAGCAGTTTATCGCAATGGAACTGCTGGATGGTGAGACTCTTAAGTACGTGGTTGACGGCCACCCGTTACAGCTGGGCGTGTTACTCGACATTGCGGTTCAAGTGGCCGACGCTCTTGACGCCGCGCACGCAGCAGGCATCGTCCACCGCGATATCAAACCTGCCAACATCTTCATCACCAGCCGCGGTCAGGCCAAGCTGCTCGATTTCGGCCTGGCCAAACTCACGCGCCGAAGAGACGATGCTCAGTTTACAACTGTGACCGATCTCCAAAACGGCAGTATGCCAGCGCAGCGTGAGTATCTGGCCCGTGTTCATTGCGACCACTTTCGTCACCTATCCGAATCGGTGACTAAACTCGGTACTGCCGTCGGCACCGTGGCCTACATGTCGCCTGAGCAGGCATTGGGTGAACCACTCGATGCGCGCACCGACCTGTTCTCGTTCGGGGTTGTGCTTTACGAGATGGCAACTGGTTCGCTGCCGTTCCAAGGCACGACTTCGGCTGCCATAGTGGATGCCATTCTGCACCACTACCCCACGCCGCCCACCGAATTGAATCGAAAAATGCCGAAGACATTGCAGAATGTCATCGCTAATTCACTGGAGAAGGACCGCGCCGTACGTTACCAGCACGCAACCGAAATCAGGGCCGACCTTCAGCGGCTTCGGCGCGAGTTTCAGGCGACGGACTTGCGCGTGCTTGATTCTCCAATCGCCTTGGCTCCTACGTTCACGGCCCACCCGCCTGGAAAACGGCGCCGCTGGCGAGTAACGGGAGCGGTCGTGGGAGCGGTCGTCGCGGTCGTACTATTCGGAGTCGCGCTCGGCACACGGCCTATGCGGACCCCCCCCAGCAAGGTCACTGAAGAGGGCTCGATCTTGATCGCCGATTTCGACAACAGAACTGGCGATCCCGTTTTCGACGACACTCTGAAGCAGGCATTGGCGGTAGAGATTGAGCAATCTCCGTTCTTCAACCTTGTACCGGACCGAAAGATTGCTGCGACGCTCTCCCTGATGGGTCACAAAGCGGCCGATCGCTTGGGCGCGGAGCTGACACGAGAACTCTGCCAGCGAACCGCGAGCAGGGTGATGCTCGAGGGTTCCATTGCTGACCTTGGGTCGCAGTATGTAATTGACATCGATGCCGTTGATTGCGATGACGGCGACGCCCTCATAAAGGAGCAAGCGGTTGTCGGCAGCAAGGAGCAGGTGCTGAAAACCATCGGTACAATGGCCGGCGATCTGCGCCCGAAGCTTGGTGAATCGCTGAAGTCGGTTCACGAGTTCGCCACTCCGGTGGAGGAGGCAACCACGAGCTCACTTGAGGCGCTCAAGGCCTACACGCTCGGGAGAAGAGCCGTTTCCAGTCAGGGAGCAGTGGCAGCCGTTCCGTTCTATGAACAAGCAATCGAGTTGGACCCTAGTTTCGCGGCCGCCTACGTGGCACAGGCGACTGCCTACGAAAACCTTCTTGCGCTGGCCCCGGCTCGAGAAAACATCCGTAAAGCTTTCGAACTGCGCGGGAAGGTGAGTGAGCGGGAGCGGTTGTGGATTGAATCGCTCTACTATTCCATGGGTACCTTAGAGTTGGAGAAAGCGGCTGATGTTTTTCGGGTATGGGTGAACTTATACCCTCGCGATCCGATCGCCCACATCGATTTGGCGGCGGCAAACCATCAACTCGGCAAGTATGACGCTGCCACCCAGGAAAATCTTACAGGTTTATCTTTGGATCCATCTTATGCAACTGCTTACGGCAATCTGTCCTACGAGTACCAATGCCTTGGGCGTTGGAAGGACGCTGAGGTGACCTTGAAGCAGGCTGATGACCGCGCGCTCAATAACGAGACGGTGGCATACCATCGTTACCTGCTCGCATTTCATCGCGGTGACACGGCGAACATGTCGCGCTTGTTATCGAAGGCGCAAGGAAAGGAGTCACTGGAAAGCCTGATGTTGTCATTGGCAGCCGACACGGAGGGTTGGTACGGACGATTGCCGAAAGCCCGCGAACTCACTGGGCGCGCATCTGAATCTGCTCAGCGCCATGGTTTGAAGCCTGCCGCCGCACTCTATGTCGCAATGAGCGGCCTGCGTGAGTCAGAGTTCGGATATCCCGAACAAGGTCGTCGTGCAGCCGAGTCGGCTTTGAAAAGTGCGACGGACCAAAACATAGATGCTGCCGCGGCGCTCGCAATCGCGAGAAGTGGGAGTCCGGGGGCTGAGCCGATTGTTGCCGAACTCGAGAGGAATTTCGCCCAGGGCACAATGGTTCAGCACTACTGGGTGCCCACCATCCGAGCAGCCCTCGAACTAAATCGTCACAACCCTTCCAGGGCGCTGGAATTCTTGAAGGCGACCGATGCATATGAATTCGCAAGCCCCGTGGATCTTAGAATCATGCTTTACCCAACCTTCCTTCGTGGTCAGGCGTTCCTGATGCAAGCGAACGGAGTCGCAGCGGCGACCGAGTTCGAAAAAGTCATCGATCATCCCGGACTGCTCGGCAACTCGCCTTTGGGCCCAGTTTCATACCTCGGACTTGCCCGCGCATTTGCGTTACAGGGAAATGCATCGAAAGCTCGAGCTGCGTACGAGGATTTTCTTCACCTCTGGGAGGATGCTGATCCCCAGATTCCTATTTTGCGCCGAGCCAAGGCGGAATATGCCCGCCTCCAATGAGGTGGTGCAGTAGATACGCTACTGCACTCTTGTCCGCATACAGTGGGGCTTGGGAAAGACCAGGGCCATGGCCGACGATTCGGGACTGTCGAAGGCGGATTAAAGGCGGATTAACAGCGAACGACGCTGTGCCACTGCCTTCGAGGCCCCTCCCGTCGTCAGCCGCGTCGAGCTGATTCGATAGTAGCGATATCGATCTTCCTCATCGGCATCATCGCTTCAAACGCGCGTTTTGCCTCAGCGCCACCAGCCGCAAGAGCATCGGTCAGCGCGCGTGGGGTGATCTGCCAGGAGAGGCCCCAGCGGTCCTTGCACCAACCGCACGCGCTTTCCTGGCCGCCATTGCCGACGATAGCATTCCAGTAGCGGTCCGTCTCGGCCTGATCGTCCGTTGCGATCTGGAACGAGAAGGCCTCGTTATGCCTGAACGCCGGACCGCCGTTGAGACCGAGACACGGAATGCCGATTACGGTGAACTCCACCGTCAAGACATCGCCCGCCTTGCCGCTCGGGTAATCGGCAGGCGCCTTGTGGACGGCGGTCACTTCACTGTTCGGAAAGGTGGAGGCGTAGAAACGCGCCGCGTCGAGTGCGTCCTTGTCGAACCAGAGGCAGATCGTGTTCTTCGGTTTCATCTGCGTGAGTCTCCTTGTGCGATCAGAGCGTGGCAGCGTCTTAAACATCCGATGCACCAATGGCGCGGGCCGGACCACGAATGTATCGATTCCGTATCGATTCCAACCAAATCAGACGAGGCACAGGAATTTACCTGCGCAACTGCTCATTGCATAAGAGCGGCGTGCCGCCACTTGAACCCATTTTTGGTGACTTACTAGAGCGCGACGATCCCCGGCGGTGTTTCCAGGCGCCTTTACCCCTCGTGTGACGGCTCGCACCCTACACCTCAGCTCCGTCTGGTGGTCGGCACAGAAGGCCGGTGTTCTACGGACCTCGTTCTTATGACGAGTTTGGCAGGCATCAGTTCCGGACCCTCCCATCCTTCTTTCACGGCTTCGATGCGGATTTCTCCGGGCTGTCTGGTCGACTGCACAATGACTTGGGCAAGCCCGTTGAACAGCGAGCGCTTCGGATCCTTATCGCTCTCCTGGCAGTTGGGATCGCCGTTGCCAACGCCGATCAGCGCGCCGTCACCAGAAATCTTGAAGCCGATTTTGTTGTTGGCGGTCGGCACTGGCCGGCCTTCCTTGTCGAGAGCTTCGACCTTGAGAACGGCTACGTCTTCACCGTCAGCACTAATCTCGGTGCGGTCAGACGTGAGCCGGATTGCGACCGTCTGTCCCGTAGTCTCGCGCTTCTCTGTCACAATCACCCTGCCGTTCTTGGAGGCGCGCGCCTCAATGACGCCCGGTTCGTACTTCACTTTCCACGCCACGTGGCCGAGCTGCGGAACCTTTTGACTTCCCAGGCTCTTGCCGTTCAGGAATAACTCTACTTCGTCCAGGTTCGAATAAGCCCACACGGCTACTTCAATCCCCTCACGTCCCTGCCAGTCCCAGTGCGGAAAGAGGTGCAGTAGCGGCTCATTCTTCCACCACGCTTTGTAGTAATAGAAGTAGTCCTTCGGGAAGCCGCACATGTCGACGATGCCGAACTGCGAGTTGATAGAAGGCCAGCCGTACGGCGTCGGTTCGCCGCGATAATCGAAGCCGGTCCACGCGAACCCACCAGCAGCCCAATCGCGCGTTCCATAGAAGTTCCACCATTGTTCGGGCGTTTCGCCCCACGACACCACGCCGTCATAGCTGTTCATGGTGTTCCGCATGGGATCGGTCGCATATTCGCCGCGCGTGCTGACAGCACTTGAAGTCTCAGATCCGTAAACCGGTCGCTTGGGATACTTCTTGTGAAATTCATCGGGGAAAGGCAACTGGTAGTTGAATCCCAAAATGTCGAACGCCTCCGACACGCCTTTCTCGTTGTTCCCGTTAACGGCCCCGGAGACAACCCGCGTCGGATCGAGTGCGTGGCACAGACGTACCATGCTTGAAGCGATCTTGGCGCCCTGCTCGGCCATGGGGTTCTGCAGCTGCGACTCCTCGTTCCCCACCGACCAGAGAATGATCGACGGCGAGTTGCGGAAGCGCTTCACCATCAGCTCGAGTTGCTTCATGCCCGCGGGATTCGAGCTCATCTGTCGCGTCTCACACATCATCATCATTCCCATGCGGTCGCAGGCTTCGACCCACTCAGGCGTGGGCTGGTTGTGGGAAGTGCGAACTGCATTGCATCCCATCTCGCGCAGCACGGCGAGACGGAACCACTGCAATCGATCCGGCAATGCGGCACCCACTCCGGCGTGGTCATGGTGGTTGCAAGTGCCCTGAATCTTGAGAGGCTTGCCATTCAGGAAAAAGCCCTTGTCCGCATCGAACACCGCCGTGCGCACTCCGAAGCTGACGCGCTCGGCATCGCTCACCTTGCCATTCGACTCGACCGTCACGATTGCCGAGTAGAGATTGGGTTCATCCACAGACCACAGCGCAGGATTGGCAAGTTTCGCAGTAGCGCTATAAGTGGCAGAGCCGTCGACAGCGATCATCTGTGCAGGGGCTACTGCCGTCGCAACCGTCGCGCCTTTGCGATCGAGGATCTTCCAGGTGACCTTGGCAGCTGCGGCCTGCTTGCCTTCGTTCTGCACGACAGTCGCCAACGCCAGCGTCCCTGAGTTGCCGTTTACTGTGGTGCGAACGGTGCTATCCCATTTGCCCAGATGTACTGCATCCGTCTTGGTGAGCCAGACATGTCGATAGATCCCGGCGCCTTCGTAAAACCAGCCATCACCAAAACTCGCATCGACTCGAACAGCGATGTAGTTCTGTCCACCATAGACGAGGAAGTCTGTCAGATCGAAGCGGAACGGAGTGTAGCCGTGGTCGTTGCGACCTATGAAACAGCCATTTACAAAGACAACCGTATCTCTTAGGGCTCCGTCGAACTCGACCCAGATGCGGCGGCCCAGGTCGCTCGCTGGCACCTCGAACTCACGGCGATACCAGCCCACGCTGGTTTCAGGATAGCGGCGGCCAAGCGGCTTGTAGCCATGCGTAGTCTGTTCCTGATCGCGCACAAAAGGCAGCTCAACTGCCCAGTCATGGGGCAGGTTGAGCGTGCGCCATTTGGAATCGTCGAAATCGGCCTTTGCAAACTTGAATTCGCCGGTTTTGGCAAAATCGCCCTGACCGAAGCCGAATCCGAGATCCCTGGCTGGATCTGTGCCGTGACCGAACGTGAACTTCCAGCCGAAATCGAACAGCAACTGCTCGCGCGGGCCAACGGCGGAGATCGCTGCTGCAGATCCTTCGAGATTGTCTGCGAGTAACGCAGCATTGCGAGCCCATCCAGTGCCTTCTAGTAGGCAGCAAGCGGAAAGAGCTAGTCCGGAACCAAGCAGATTGCGGCGAGTAATACCAGTCTTTGTCATGTTCTCTATAATCTCGAACGAATTGGCGTGCCCGGCGAGGGCCACCGGTAAGCGTTACAAATCGTTTGGGGTCACACTAGCAACCCACACGGATTACAGGCGAGTTCTCCCGAATCGACTGTTTACCACGCGTGCTATACCGCACGAAATGTCTCTACAGTTCCAGACAGTCTCGTCGCTTTGTTTATAAAGGCCTTGCTGTCAATAAACAACAAAATCAGAAGGACCGTTCTGACACGGGTATCCAGAATGGTGCACAGACCTGATGCCGATAGCTGCGCCAAGCTATGGAGCTACTCGGTTCTGGAATTTCCGGGGTCTATCTTGACCGTCTTGATCTCATACGGAGCAGCTCTCAACATGCTCTTCGAATCGTTCAGAGGCTCCTCAAGAAAATTTAGCTCGAGAAAGTCCAGTTTGTGTTCAGAGAACAGCAGCGGTGTCTTAGTGGCAACACCCTCAATTTCGTAGAGGCGAAGGACGAGAGATGAATCGGTATCCGCTTTCTTTAAGGAGCTAACAACGAGGTTATCGGCCTGCAGCGAAAGGAACGAGTGCTTGGAGGGCAGCGACTTGTGAGAAACGTTGTCTACCACGCTGACCGGAATGAGAGGATTAGCAGCGTCCATTCCCGTGCGGTAGGCTTTTGCTTTGCGCCACTCCCCGGGCGCGGAGGACAGAGTAAAGTGGAACTTGTAAGTTCCGGCCGGAGGATATAGAAGCGAACCGACCTGGTCGTTGCGAACAACTTTAACGGAAGTGAACCGCGCACCGCGCACCATCTCGGCGCGGATGACGCCGTCGACGATTTTGTACAACTGATGGTTCGATCCGATCGTCAGGCCAAAGTCGCTGCTCTTTGAATAGACCCAGTCTTGCACCTGTCGCGATTGCAGCCAAGACTCCCTGGTGATCTCGTCAGAGACGTGCGGACCGGTGCCGGGCATGATGTCGTTCGCATTTTGCGCGCCAAATGGAACGCCGTAGGTAATCTGCGCGTTCGGGTCGCCTGTCGGGAACAGCTGCTGAATGCGGACGAAACGGCCGCCTGTCCACTCGATTGCGTTCTCCACGTCAACCCGCTTGAGCCCACGGTAAAGGCTGTAACGCTGCTGAATGGACACGTCGGCTACACGTCCGCGCACCGAAAGCACGACTCGAGTTGGACTATTGGTCTCTAAGGTAACGCTATCGACCGAGCCGAAGATCGTGCGGCCGCTTGGCGGTTCGATGCCGATGTAGTTTCCGCCACGCTCTTCGACGGCTACGATCTCCGCGCCTTGCACGACCGTGCGACCGAGTTCCTTGTCGAAGATCGTCACGCGTCCGGTAGCTTTGTCCACGGCGACGCGGTAGAACTCGTTCTCCACGACGTCTTCGCCCATGGCCCTACGAGGCTCCTTGCGATCCTTCTCGTCGTCGAGGATTGCGGTCCCGGCAGGCCCGAAGTCCTGCGGTTTTTCGGCAGGCACAAGGTAGTAGGTACGATATCCGAGTGATGGAACGTCACGGGCAACAAATGTCACTTCGAGTGCGCGAGAGATGTTCTCGCTGTATTGCGTGATTTCGAACGGAACAGCGCTCCCCTTCTCATCGATCAGCTGCATGCCGCGCTTGTAGTCGTCGATATTGCCTGGCGCGACTGGGCCATAGAGCGTGACGTGTGCGTTCACCACGTCATCGCGGTTCCAGTTCATCGAATTGAACACAATAATGGGATGGCTGTTCGGGTAGACGAACTCGACCCGTTCAGCGATGTTCCGCAGCATGTCGCGAAGGATTTCGCCGCCACAATTGAGCGACAGTTGCGAGTATTGCTTCTTGCGATCATCGCCAATCTGGCCGCCCTGTCCATCGTGGTTGTGGTCCATCGACTCGAGCAGCTTGCGCCAGAGGAAGTCGAATTCTCCCTGCGGGTACTTCGCATACCCAAGGGCATGGTTGATGGCGGCAAACTTCTCGGCGGTGAGCAGGGTATTTGTTGCGGGCGAAGCCAGACCCCAGAGATGCGGCAACGACGAAATTACGTTGGGCCACGATGACGGAATCTCGCCCGAGATATCGCGGATGTCGGATTCTCGAGAAACGACATTGAAGAACTCGGATGGCGTGGAGAAACGTATGGGAACGGAGCCCTTCTCCTGGTTAAGGCCTCGAACGTTCTCAACAAGTTTTTCGTTG
>JAEZPW010000390.1 GCA_023441255.1 Acidobacteriota bacterium | reverse complement strand
ATCCCGTGTCGCGCATTGATGCCTTTGTGCTGGCTTATGCGGTCTTTCGTTGCGGATATTGTCTGATGGCGGCCGAAGCCGTCCGGGGCTCCGGCGAAGAACAGCGACTATTGATAGCACACGACCGCTATCGCGCGGTGGTGGAATCGTGCCTCCCGCAGTCGCTGGCGGCCTGAGTTGCCGTTACCGCACGAAAAGCGGGTAGTGGCTTGCAGCGGCCATGAAGAACAGCATCGGGAAGGAGAGCCAGAAATTGGTTCTCGATGCCCTCAGGTTCAGGCGCGCCAGTGTTGCGCCCTGTTCGGGAATGGGCGTTCCATCTGCTGCCGCATCGGCGTTCCAGCGTATGAGCTTCTTCTGTATCCGCCAGATGACGCCCCAGACGTTGAACATCATGAACCAGCCGAGTCCGCCGCCAATTCCAATGGCGATCAACCGGTTGCTCTCCCACCCATTGTTGTTTATGACTACATAGAATACGGCCGCGAGAATAACCAGCACGGTTGCGGCAATGCCGACGACAACGCCTCCGCTGTTTGACTTCTGCGTCATCATGAGCACGCCCATGTAGATGATGAACGCAACCGTCCAAAGCCCGAAGAAACTGCCGATCGCGAGCCCCCCGGATGCGTTTGGAAAGCCGATTCCGGGAGCGTTTCGCCGGTCGGCGCCGACGATCATCATCCAATACCAGATACCTGCGAGCACGGTAACGACCGAAGACCACCGAAACCACCACATCGCACGCGGCATGAGTGCCGCGAACGCATGGGCGCGCATGGGCGCATTCATTTCGCGGAAAGCGGGCGTGCTCACGAGATTGAAGAAGTAGAGCAGCCCCACCCAGGTAATTCCGGCTACAAAGTGCACCAATCTTAGCGAGATCAGCAGGTTCGTGGTCGCGTCTTCTGGTAACGATACCGAAGCTGCGGCAAGGCATTCCAGGGTGAGAGCGTGCATTTGGTCCTCCTGTCGTACGTCGCTGCGTGCTTCCCTGGATTGGGAGGCCACAGTCCAGACAAGTGTCGGATTGTACATCATGGCTCTTTTGAGAAGGTTCAGGTTGAAATGTGCCGTGGTTCGGCCTATCGTGTACCATGCTCGTGGATGTGTGTACGGGTGAGTTACCCCTTGCTCGTGTCCCTGGCTGAGTTGGGTGTATTGATTGTGTGGCAGGTTACAGTAAGAGGCGGTGAAGCAGCGGTGAACTGCACCGGCCTCGAATATGAAGGAGATCGGCAGATGGAAAACAAGCCGGCGCAGAACATTCAGGATTCTTTTCTCAACACCGCCCGAAAGGACAAAGCGACAATCACGTTGTATCTGCTCAGCGGCGTCAAGCTGACGGGCCGGATTCGTTCTTTCGACAAATATTCCGTTGTTCTTGAGACCAACAACCAGGAACAGTTGATTTTCAAGCACGCCATTTCTACGGTCGTGATGGCGAAATCGCATGCTCCCGAAAGGACCTTTGCGGCACCTGCGGTGGAGAGAGGCGAATCGCGCACAGCTGCCGAGGCGAAACCTGCGGCGGCACCGGGTGGCGCGGCCGGTTCCCAGGCGCAGAACCATCCGACTACCGAGGGCCAGTGATTCTCTGATCACGGGCTCCAGTACAGTTCCCAGTGCCAGTGCCCAGACAAGGTAATGCGAAGCGCTCGGGGCAAGGACCCGAGCGCGTACTGCTGATCGGCATCGATTATCGAACACATTCGGCCGGCGAACACCGGACCGACGATGACGTTGGCTCGCGCCCGTCGCGAACACTGACGTCAGGACAGCGTGCTGCCCGCAGCCTCGCCAATTCTGGAGCGGAGGGAGCACGATCGGCGCGCATACCCAGCTTCAGCTCCGAAGAGTCTCTCGCAGAACTGCGCGAACTTGCCGTCAGTGCTGGCGCCGAAGTTGCCGGTGAGTTCCTGCAATCACGCGACCGGCCCGACCCGGCGACCCTGATCGGTCGCGGCAAACTGGAGGAGATCTCCGGAGTTGTAGCCTCCGCCGAGGCAGGGCTGGTGATCTTCGACCACGATCTGACACCCTCACAGCAGCGCAACATCGAAGCGGTAATTGACACCCGCGTGGTTGATCGCACGCAACTCATCCTCGACATCTTCGCCCGTCACGCTCGAACCCGCGAGGGCCAACTGCAGGTTGAACTCGCGCAGCTTAAGTACCTGATGCCGCGCCTTGCGGGCCGGGGCAAGGAGATGTCACAACTTGGCGGCGGTATCGGTACGCGCGGTCCCGGAGAAACACAGCTTGAAACGGATCGCCGGAAGATCTTTCGTCGCGTCAGACACCTCGAACAGCAGATCGAGAACGTGCGCAGGATTCGTTCGCAACAGCGACAGCGTCGGGAGTCAGTCCCGGTGCCTACGGTCGCTCTCGTCGGCTACACGAACGCAGGTAAATCGACTCTGTTCAATGCCCTGACGAACGCCGGCGTCCTTGAGTCCGGCAAAATGTTTGCGACGCTCGACCCTACGTTGCGCGGCCTGCTTCTTCCCTCGAAACGAAAGGTTCTGCTCTCCGACACGGTCGGGTTCATTCGTAATCTGCCCCACACGCTTGTCTCTGCGTTCCGAGCAACACTTGAGGAAGTTCAGCGTGCGGCCTTGATCCTGCAGGTGTCGGATGCCAGCAGTCCGACGGCGGCCGAACAGGACGCTCAGGTCGAGCAGGTGCTTGGGGAACTTGAGTCGGCGGACAAACCCCGCGTCCGCGTAATGAACAAGGTGGATCTGCTGCCTCCGCTACAGCGCGAATCTTTGCGGGACACCCGTGATACGGTTCATCTCTCGGCCAAAACCGGCTACGGAATCGCTGCGCTTATGGACTGCATCGACACCACGCTCCAGGAGGACCCGATTGCACGAGTCCACCTGCGGGTTCCGCAGAGCGAAGGAAAAGTTCTGGCGCAACTGGAAGCAAGGAGCCGCATCTACTCGCGCCACTATCGCGATGGCCTTGTAGAGATGGACGTCGAAGCTGCGGAATCAACTCTTCGGAATGTCAGGCGATTCGTCGTGGAGAAGGGCTGACGTTGCAGACACTAAAATGGGCCCACGATCAAGAAGCGGTGACTTTTCTTGACCGGGAGCCCATTCGATCCTGAACCGGATCGGAGGTGATGTCTAAATGTTATCCCTGTTGGCGCAAAAGTCAAGTCTTCTCGTGAGCTGATGACTTGCCGGTTATTACCGGCTCGACAGCGTAGGTTGCGGGCCTGTAAGTGTCTATTAATAACCAGCTTGCACGCATTGCTTTCAGTAACTTACATTGACAGCCGGGGAAGCAGGTGTTAAGTTCCTAGAGTAATATTCCGCTCGGTCGACCACCTAAGAGATGGAACAAATCCTCGCACAATTAGGCAGTTTGTTGCTCGAGTCAGTCCCGACAATACTGCTGTTTCTGCTCGCTTACGTGGCTTACCGCGTGATTGTGTACGCCCCGCTTTCCCGGGTGTTGTCGGAACGGCGAAACAAGACCGAAGGAGCCTTGGAGAAGGCCCGCGCGGATATAGCTGCTGCTGAAGCTAAGGTCGCCGAATACGAGGGGGCCTTACGCGAAGCACGATTGGCAATATTCCGATCTCAGGAAGCCCGTCGTCAGAAAGCTCTCGAAGCCCGTGCGCAGGCGGTTGCAGAGGCGCGCAGCGGGGCTGAGCAGCAGGTTAAGAAGGCTCGTGCTGCCCTCGAAGATCAGGTTGCGCAGTCGAAATTGGTCCTTGAGGCAGAATCGCACCGCCTGGCAAACGAGGTGATCCGGGCGATTTTCCGCCAGGTCGGTGCTGCTCATTCTTCTCCCGCGGGCGGTGGTCAGTGAGCATGCGCGTAAAGGCTGCAACTCTAATAATCGTCGGCTTGCTGGCAGGTGGTGTCCTGCTGGGACAGCAAGAGCCGGTCAAGCCCCACGAACAGTCGAGCCAGGCGGCTGCGGAACAGCACCAGAACGCGGCTCCGTCCGAGGAGCACGCCACTCCGCGTGGTCAGTTGGCAAAGGCCTCGAACGAGGCGGCCGGTGTCGAAGAGGACGAGAACGCACAGTTCAAGCAATCCGCTTCCGTGCATTTGATCGCCAGGGTTACCGGGCTGAGCTTACACGCAGCCTACTGGGTCAGCATCGTTTTCAATTTCGTTATTCTGGCTCTGCTGATCGTTCTCATCTCGAAATCGAAGCTGCCTGCGATGTTTCGCACCCGCACCGGCGACATCCAGCGTGGCATTACGGAAGCGCGCAAGGCCAGCGAGGATGCGAATCGCCGGCTCGCGGACGTTGAATCCCGGCTCGCCAGGTTGGACGCTGACGTGGCTGAGATGCGCAATTTAGCTGAGAACGAAGCGGCTGTCGAAGAGCAGCGCATGATTCAGGCTGTTGAGGACGAGAAACGGAAGATTGTGGAAGCGGCAAACTCCGAAATCGCCGCAGCGTCGAAAATCGCACAACGCGACTTGAAGGCTTTCGCCGCGGAACTCGCGGTGTCGCTTGCCCAGAAACAGATTCGAGTCGATTTGGATACCGACCGCGCCCTGGTCAGCAACTTTGTTGAAGAACTGAACGGGACCGGTTCGTCTGGCAAGGGAGGTAGATAGTGGCCTCTGTCACCAGCAGGTATGCCCGTGCGTTCGCTGACGTGGTCATCGACCGCAAAATTGAGATATCCAAGGTGCGCGAAGAACTCAGGGCGGTTGTTGACACTGTTGCTTCGAATGCGGAACTCCGCCGGGTGTGGGAGAGCCCTGCGATACGGCGCGATCGAAAACTGGCGTTACTGGACGCTATCGCCGGTCGCATGGGGCTGACGCCCGCGCTCAGGAACTTCGTTGCCGTGCTCATTGACCATGGCCGCATACGGACGCTGGAGCAGATCGCCCGGCAATTCGAGAGCGAGTTGAATCGTCGCCTCGGGATAGCAGAAGCCGAAGTGACCAGCGCGCGTGAACTCTCCGGCGACGAGAAGCGCCGGATCGAGTCGCAGATCGCTCGTATGACCGGGAAGCAGGTACGGGCGGAGTATGCAACGGATGGCGCCGTTCTAGGCGGCGCGGTTGTAAAGATCGGAAGCACTATTTACGACGGCTCCGTTCGCGGTCAGTTGCAGCGCATCAAGGAACAACTCGTAGGTGAATAGAGCGCACGGAATCCCAGGCTTCAGAATTTCAGGTAAGCCGGTCGGAAGCACGACCGGAATCGAGAACTGAGAATCACAAATGGCTCAGATCAAAGCAGACGAAATCACAAAACTGATTCGAGAACAGATCGAGAACTACGAGAGCAAGATTGCAGTCGACGAAGTCGGCACGGTCATGTCGCTGGGTGACGGCATCGCCCGTCTGTACGGTCTCGACAAGGTGATGGCCGGCGAACTGATCGAGTTCCCGCACAATGTCGCGGGAATCGCGATGAACCTGGAAGAAGACCAGGTCGGCGCCGTGCTGCTGGGAGACTACACGGAAGTTAAGGAAGGCGACACGGTCCGCCGCACGGGGCGCATCATGAGCGTGCCGGTAGGCGATCAGTTGATCGGCCGCGTGGTTGACGCGCTCGGAAACCCTATTGACGATAAAGGGCCGATTGCGGCGGCGCAGTATAACCCGGTAGAGCGACTCGCTCCCGGAGTTATCGACCGCCAGCCGGTGCGCGAGCCGATGGCCACTGGTATTAAAGCTATTGACTCAATGATCCCGATCGGCCGCGGCCAGCGCGAATTGATTATTGGCGACCGCCAGACCGGCAAGACTGCCATCATCCTCGACACGATAATCAACAGCAAGGGCAAGGATCTGATCTGCATCTACTGCGGCATCGGCCAGAAGCGTTCCACGATCGCGCAGGTCGTAAAGACCCTGACCGACTACGGCGCTATGGATTACACGATCGTAGTCACCGCTTCGGCATCGGAGCCGGCTCCGATGCAATACATCGCGCCCTACGCGGCCTGTGCCATGGGCGAGTACTTCCGCGACACCAAGCGGCACGCGGTCACGTTCTATGACGACCTTTCGAAGCATGCCGCTGCATATCGCGAGATATCGCTGCTGCTGCGCCGTCCGCCGGGACGCGAGGCGTATCCCGGAGACGTGTTCTACCTCCACTCGCGCCTGCTGGAGCGCGCGGCGAAGTTGAGCGATAAGAACGGCGGCGGTTCGCTGACGTCGCTCCCGGTGATTGAGACCCAGGCGGGTGACGTTTCGGCATATATTCCGACCAATGTCATTTCGATCACCGACGGCCAGATCTTCCTTGAGACGGACCTGTTCAACTCCGGCATTCGCCCGGCAGTGAACGTCGGCATCTCGGTAAGCCGCGTCGGTGGCAGCGCTCAGATCAAGGCCATGCGGCAGGTTGCAGGCTCGCTGAAACTGGAGCTTGCACAGTACCGAGAACTCGCGGCGTTCGCACAATTCGGCAGCGACCTCGACAAGGCCACCCAGGCGCAGTTGAATCGGGGCCAGAGACTGGTCGAGATCCTTAAGCAGGACCAGTTCCAGCCATTGCCTTTCAGCAAGCAGATCTTGATCATCTTCGCAGGCACAAGCGGTGCCCTTGACGACATGGCCGTGGAGGATTGCCGTCCATTCGAGCGCGCCCTTTACGATTACGTTGAGGCGATGAACCCAGGCCTGCTGAAGCAGATCGAGGAAAAGAAGGTTCTGGACGACGCTACCAAGGCCGAGATGAAGAAGGTCATCGGTGACGCCAAAGAACGTTTCGCCAGTGAAAAGCAGGCAGCGGTAGCAGCAAAATGATGGCTGTGAGCTGTGGGCTCTGAGCTGTGAGTTATTCCTCAAGCATCTCGACTCAGAAATGAGGAACAGACTCGTGGTTCAAAACCACTGGTGAAGTGCAGATTCGCTCATAGCTCAAGGCCCATAGCCCAGAGCGATTTTCGATAATGCCAAACGTACTTGATATTCGTCGGCGCATTCGCAGCGTGCGCAACACGCGGCAGATAACCAAGGCCATGAAGATGGTCTCGGCTGCCAAGCTGCGCCGCGCGCAGGAACGCGCGCTTTCCGCGCGCCCGTACGCTCAAATGCTGACCAACGTACTTCGGTCCCTGGTCAATCGTGCCGACTTGTACGACCCGGAAACTGGGGCGCCGCGGCATCCGCTGCTCGCCGACCGACCCGAAAAGAAAATTCTTTTCATCGTGGTCAGCGGTGATAAGGGCCTTGCAGGTGCTTTCAATACGAACGTAAATAAGGCTGCTCTGCGCCTCGTAGAGCTCAGACCCGACAAGGACATAGACATTATCGCGGTCGGTAAGAAGGCTCGCGATTTTCTTCGCCGGCGGTTCCCGACCGGCACCGTCGAGGAGCGCGCTGGCCGCGTACAGCTGATCGGCGAATATGTGAATGTCCTTGGGCACCTTCGTTTCGAAGACATCAGCGATATCTCGGAAAACGCGATTGCCCGCTTCACGGCCGGTGAGATCGATTCCGTATATATCCTTCATAACGAGTTCAAGTCCGTCATCTCGCAGCGTCTGCTCGTCGCCAGGGTATTGCCGATCAAGGAGATCGGCGTGCGAGAAGTAGCTGAGGCAGTTGAGATGACCGACGAGGAGCGACAAAGGCTGGCACAGGCCGCCGAGTCTGCCGGAGTCAGTGTTGAGACGCCGAGCACCGCGGAGATCGACCGGGCTGCTGCACAGTTCGCTACGGCAAAGGTCGATTACATTTACGAGCAGTCGCCCGAAGAGCTGTTCCGGGCACTGCTGCCGAAGTATGTTAGCGGCGAAATCTTTCGGGCTATGCTGGAGTCGATCGCGGCCGAGCACGCAGCGCGCATGACGGCTATGGAGTCGGCTTCCAACAACGCCAGCGAGATGATCGATTCACTGACACTGGCCATGAACCGCGCGCGCCAAGCGAAGATCACAAAGGAAATCATTGAGATCGTGAGCGGCGCGGCCGCACAAGGATGAAGAAGCGTTTCTGGTTCTTGTTTCTAGTTTCTGGTTCTCGCTCCCGTACATCGTCGGAGCCGACGGCCGAAACAACTAGAAACCAGAAACTAGAAACCGGAAACTAGGTTTTCTTATGGCTGAAAATATTGGACACGTAATTCAGATTGCCGGTCCCGCGGTGGACGTGCAGTTCGCCGAGGGCAGTCTGCCTCCGATCTACGAAGCTCTGCGCGTCACGAGCGAAGGCTTCAACGTTCCGGTGCCGATCAATGTCATCCTCGAGGTCGAGCAGCACCTCGGTGAAGGCCGCGTGCGCTGTGTTGCCATGGAGCCGACGGAAGGTATGGTGCGTGGCATGAAGGCCATCGATCTTGGTGGCCCAATCAGTGTTCCGGTTGGCCGCGAAACGCTGGGCCGTGTTATGAACGTGATCGGGCAGCCGGTGGATCAGCTCGGCCCTATCGCCACCAAAGAGAAGGCTCCGATTCATCGTCCGGCGCCGTCGTTCGAGGAGCAGTCGACGACGGCGGAGATGTTCGAAACGGGCGTGAAGGTTGTCGACCTTATTCAGCCCTTCCTGAAAGGCGGCAAGATCGGCTTATTCGGCGGCGCCGGAGTAGGCAAGACTGTCGTCATCATGGAGCTGATCAACAACGTTGCCAAGCAGGACGGCGGCTATTCCG
>JAEZPW010000368.1 GCA_023441255.1 Acidobacteriota bacterium | reverse complement strand
CCCATGATGGCGAACACAGGAATGTTGTAGTCGCGCACGAGGGAGGCGGCGACGTCGTCCTGCGTCGAGAGGGGATTGGAAGCGCACAGGGCACATTCAGCCCCGCCGTCGCGCAAAGTGATCATCAGGTTTGCGGTCTCGGCGGTCACGTGGAGACACGCTGAAATGCGAATACCCTTCAGCGGCTGGCCCTTGATGAATTCCTTGCGGATGCTTTGAAGCACTTTCATGGACTGGTTGGCCCATTCGATACGCTTTTTGCCGAGGTCAGCCAGTTCAACACTCTTAATGTCGCAGGTAACGGGTACGGTTGTAGTTGACATACTCTCCTGTAGTCGCGCTTAAGTCTTGGCACGTTGCGGCGGCAGTAGCGCGCAGGATCCGCCTGCAACAGGATAACGCACAAGCCGGGCAACCTAGTCACCCGGCGGGAAATTCAGATATTCAGAACAGAACGCCTTCATCGCACAAATTGCAGCGTGCGGTCCGGTGTCCTACCTGTTAGCCGCTGTCTTTGTCTGAGATGCCAGGCCGGCTTGCTCCTTCAATGCGGCGGCCTTGTCCGTCGCTTCCCACGTGAAATCTTTATCCGAACGGCCGAAGTGTCCGTACGCAGCCGTCTTGCGATAAATGGGCCGGCGCAGGTTCAGCGACTCGATTATGCCCTTCGGCGTCAGCTTGAAGTTGGCGCGGATAAGCTCGGAGATCTTCTCTTCGCTGACCTTAGCGGTCTTGAACGTATCGACGAGCACGCTGACGGGTTCGGCCACCCCGATGGCATACGCAAGTTGCACTTCGCAACGATCGGCGAGACCTGCCGCCACGACATTCTTGGCGATGTAGCGCGCCATGTAAGCGGCGGAACGGTCCACCTTGGTGGCATCTTTGCCGCTGAAGGCTCCGCCGCCGTGCCGGCCCATGCCGCCGTACGTATCGACGATGATTTTGCGCCCGGTTAACCCAGTGTCCCCCATCGGACCACCGATGACGAATCGTCCCGTCGGATTGATGTGGTACTTGGTGTTCTCGTCCAGCATGTTGCCTGGGATGACGGCCTGAATCACCTGCTTCAAGACGTCGCTGTGCAGCGTCTCGTTATCGACAGTCTCGGCGTGCTGCGTCGAGATGACGACGGCGTCAACGCGGATCGGCTTGTGATTCTGGTCGTACTCTACGGTGACCTGCGACTTGCCGTCCGGACGCAAATACGGCACTGTGCCATTCTTGCGGACTTCGGCCAGACGCTGCGTCAGTTTGTGTGCCAGGGAGATGGGTGTCGGCATGTACTCTGCGGTCTCATTCGTCGCATAGCCGAACATCATGCCCTGGTCGCCGGCGCCACCCGTGTCTACGCCCTGCTTGATATCGGGCGACTGAGCGTGGATGGAGCTGATTACGGCGCAGGTGTTGGCGTCAAAACCGTACAGTGCATTGTCGTAGCCGATCGAAGCAACCGTCCCGCGGACGATGGTTGGGAAGTCGACATAGGCTTCGGTCGTGATTTCGCCGGAGATCACCACAAGCCCGGTCGTGGTCAGGGTCTCGCAGGCGACGCGGCTGTAGGCGTCTTTCTCGATGCAGGCGTCCAGAATGGCGTCGGAAATCTGGTCGGCGATTTTGTCGGGATGGCCTTCGGTGACCGCTTCAGCCGTGAAGAAATAGCGGGTGCTGGAAGACAATCGTCTCCTCCTCAAAATTGAAACGGCGCTATGTTTCGCTCCCTTCGGGGATACCTCAGGCGGGAAAACGGTTGCCGCTCGTTACATACCTTTGACTGTAGGACGGTACCAGAGAAGTTGCACGGCGACAACACTTTGGTGTTGGCCATAACGTGACATGGCCCAAATGGATGTCCCGTGCAGCGAATGGAGACCACGGACAGCGTAATGTGCTGATTTTAAACGCCATCGGTATCAATTGGGGGCGTTCCAACACCTCGGGGAGCTCACGGGGCTCCCACACGGCGCCGCCACGGCTACGGCAGTTGTGCGTTTTGAGGGGAGGCTACTATCGGCTACTCGGTTTTGCTACTATCCGATTTCACATGAAAACGATCGGCGAGAACGTTATTCGCATTGAGGCTGAAGCGCTGCGCGAACTCGCGGACCGGCTAGCCAACTCCATGGCCGAGCCGTTCGGGCGAACCATCGAGCTGCTGAACTGCTGCGCCGGACGCGTGATCGTGACGGGCATGGGAAAGAGCGGCATCATTGCACGGAAGATCGCGGCCACGTTCAGCTCGACCGGTACCGCATCTTTTTTTCTCCACCCGGCTGAAGCGGTACACGGCGATCTTGGCACCCTCGTGCCGGGAGACCTGGTTGTCGCGCTCTCCATGAGCGGCGAGACCGAAGAGATATTGCGCCTGCTGGCCACCATCAAGCGCCTTGAGATCACGCTCATTGCCATGACCGGTGATCAGGACTCTACGCTCGCGAAGGCAGCCGACGTGGCACTCGACTGCTCTGTGGCCAAGGAAGCCTGCGCGCTTGGGCTCGCGCCCACGGCATCGACAACGGCAATGCTGGCGTTGGGCGACGCCATCGCCGTTGCACTGGCCCAAAGAAAGGGCTTTCGTGAGGAAGACTTCGCCAGCCTTCATCCGGGTGGCAAGCTGGGCAAGAAACTAGCCCGCGTCTACAGCCTCATGCACAAGGGTGAAGACGTTCCCAAAGTCGGGCCGGAAACCCGGATGGCGGACGTCATCTACGAGATGTCACGCAAAGGACTGGGCGTCACCACGGTGGTCGAGGACGATAGGCTGGTTGGACTGATCAGCGACGGCGACCTGCGGAGATTGCTCGAGCGTCGCGGCAAGGACGTGATGGACCTGACCGCTGCCGAATGCATGACGCGCACGCCGAAAACGATTCACGGCGAAGAGTTCGCGGTGAGAGCACTGACGATCATGGAGCGCATGAAAATCACTTCGTTGCCGGTAGTGGACGAAAAGGGTCATCTGGACGGCGTGCTGCATCTGCATGACCTGTGGGGAACGGAGATGGTCTAGCGAATCGGGCCATCGGGTCATCGGGGGAGCGGGCGATTGTGGACCGAGTAGGTTGAACTCCTGATAGCACCTGGCGCGTAGTGGCCGTATGATCTACTCAGGACAGAGTAGCTGAACGTTTTGGAAGCGCCTGTTCTGAGGTCCCATGAATCGCATTCTGCTCGGTTTCGTTCTCCTTCTCACTTGCGCGGTTTCCACGTTTGCTTCCGACAAGCTGATTGCCTTGACCTTCGACGACGGGCCGCGGCCCTACGTTCTGTATGGCACAAAAACACCGGGCCAGGCGCCTACGCCTGGACTGCTTGACCTGCTGGACAAGAATGGCGTCAAGGCTACGTTTTTCGTGATGGGCTGGCGCCTGACGCCGAAGACGTGGGGCGAGCGGCACGAGACGAACATCGGTGTGACCTGCATCGACGCCGCGAAGGACGTGATCAAGCGCGGGCTCGAGATTGAAAACCATACGTACGGGCATGAGC
>JAEZPW010000363.1 GCA_023441255.1 Acidobacteriota bacterium | reverse complement strand
GATCGAGACTCCGGACTCCCTTCGCGCGCTGCGAAGATTTCGACCGGATTACCTTCCCAGGCAGCGCCATAGACGACGCTCTGTCCGTCACCTGCGAAACGCGCGTTCCACACCTCGCCTCGGCGATACGTGATCTGGTCGTACTTAGGAACTGATACTCGCGCACTCTGCTTCCCGAGATACAGTGCGGCAGCTGCGACGACGACGAGCCCCAGTAGCGCCATCGCGCCGTAGATGAAGGGGGAGGTCTTTCTTCCTCGAGTCCCGGGTTCGCTGACGACTTCCGAACCGCTCAGCCTGGTCTCGGTCAATGTCGGGACGGTGTGCGACGAATTGTCGAGATCGCGCCGGAGGCGCTTGAGGTCACTGCGCATTTCGGCGGCTGTTTGATAGCGCAGATCTCGGTCTTTCTCGAGGGCTTTGTTGACGATTCGCTGCAGCTCCAACGGCAATTCCGCATTCAACTGGACCGGTGCGGTTGGTGCCCGGTTCAAAATGGCGTCGAAAATAGCCGCCGACGTATTGCCCTGGAAAGGTAGCCTTCCCGTGCACATTTCGTACAACACCACGCCGAACGAAAACAGATCGGTACGAGCATCGAGTTCCTCGCCTAGCGCCTGTTCAGGGCTCATGTATGCAACCGTACCGAGCGTGGTTCCTGGCGAGGTGAGGTGTTCTTCAGAGATCGTTGATCCAGATGCCGTTGCGCCCACGAGTTCATCCGCATGCCTACGCTGCACTTTCGCGAGACCAAAATCCAGGACCTTTACTTCATTGCGCGACGTTACAAAGACGTTTGCAGGCTTGATGTCGCGATGAATGATCCCTCCAGCATGCGCCGCATCCAAGGCATCTGCGAGTTGGATCGCAAGGTCCAGGATTTCGCTGAGCCGCAAGGGCTTGCTCTGGATGCGGTGTTTCAAGGTGCTGCCGTCGAGAAACTCCATGGCCATAAACGGCTGGCCGTCAGAGCTGTCGACGTCGTAGATGGTGCAGATGTGCCGGTTGTTCAGCGCAGATGCGGCACGCGCTTCACGCTGGAAACGCTCGAGCGTTGGGGGGTCATGCGCAACGTTATCCGGAAGGAACTTTAGCGCAACAGTGCGACCCAGCCGGGTATCCTGCGCTTTGTAAACGACCCCCATTCCGCCGCCGCCCAGCTTCTCGAGAACCCGATAGTGAGAGATATTGCGGCCGATCACGAAGCGTTTACCTCGACAGCTTTGAGCGTACATCGTATGACCGACTCTGGTCCGATGCAGAATTTATTTTGCATCTGTGCCTCCCGTTTCGGGCGTCAACTCTAGCCTAAGTCGGCATTGCGCGCCGAGCCTGCAAACCTGCGAGAGTCAGAACGTACCCAGTCTGCGCCCATTACCTCACAGCCCCATGTACGCACGCCGAACTTCTTTCATCTTGGCGATCATTCGCGACTCACCCTGAATAGTGAACCGGCCCTGGGCCATGACATACGTGTAGTCACTCAGAGCCAGCGCGAGGTGAACGTTCTGCTCAACGAGAATAATGGTGAGTCCCTGATCTCTCAGTGACTTGAGGTTGAGGAGCAATTGTTGTGCAAGCACCGGAGCCAGGCCAAGGGACAGTTCGTCGATCATGAGAACTGCGGGTTCCTGCATCAGGCCCCGCCCCATAGCAAGCATCTGCTGTTCGCCCCCTGACAGACTCGACGACCTTTGCTTCCGCCGCTCCTTCAAGCGGGGGAACACGTCGAAAACGCGGGCGAGGTTTTCCTTTTGCTTCTGACGCGCGCGACTCGCGTACGCGCCCATCTGCAGATTTTCTTCAACAGTCATGTCGGGGAAGAGTTGACGACCCTCCGGCACGAGCACGAGGCCGCGCGCGGCTTTGGCATGAGGCGACAGCCTCGTCACGTCTTCGCCATTCAGCAGGACACGTCCGCGCCAAGGACGTACCGAACTCATGATGGTGCGCAGTGTGGTCGTCTTTCCCGCACCATTGGCGCCGACGAGCGTGGTCAGCCGTCCGGCTTGCACATGGAGGGATACACCCCATAGGACCTGCACTTCGCCGTAGCCCGACTCGAGTTCCTGAACTTCGAGGATCGGCGCAGTCATTTGTGCTCCATCAGTTTCTGAGCGATATCGGGATCGCCGAGGTAGGCCTCCAAGACCTGCGGATCTTGTGAGACATCGCCGGGAGCGCCTTCCGCGAGTTTCTGGCCGAAGTTCAGCACAATGATGCGGTCGGAGAGATTCATGACGGCCTGCATAACGTGCTCGATCATGAAGACGGTCGTTCCGTTCTGGCGTATGCTGCGGATGAGGTCGATCATCTGCGCGACTTCAGTCGGGTTGAGTCCAGCGAGTACCTCATCGAGCAAGAGCAGCCTGGGCTTCGCGGCAAGTGCGCGCGCCACCTCGAGCCTTTTTTTGCCGGCAAGCGTGAGCGATCGGGCCAGCACCTCCGTGAGGTCCGCAATGCCGAACTGCTCCAGAACCTCTCGCGCGACTGCGCGAGCCGCATCAAGCCGAAGATACTCGCGTCCGAAACAGGCCCCGACGGTTACGTTGTCTAGCACTGTCATGTCATTAAGGGGGGTGACAACCTGATGAGTGCGCGCCAGTCCGAGATGGACAACCTGATGGGGCGAGATGCCCGTAATGTCGCGTTCATCAAAAATGATTGAGCCCGAATCGGGTTTATAGACGCCGTTCACCACGTTGAACAACGTTGTTTTACCAGCGCCGTTCGGGCCGATCAGCCCAACGATCTCGCCATGGTCGATCGAAAAACTGACGTTCGATACGGCGGACAGTCCTCCAAATCGCTTCGTCACGCCGCGCACGTCCAGCAAGGCCGTCATTCGATGACCTTTCCCGAGCGCGGCACCAGGTGAGAGATCCAGCCGATGAGGCCGCCGGGAGCGAACAGCATAACCACCAGCAACATGCTGCCGGCGACGACGAGATGGAAATTGGAGAGCCGTGGAGAGGTCAACAGGAACGAACGCAGCTGTTCGTAGAGCCCCGCTCCCAATGCGGCTCCGACCACCGAGCCTTGACCGCCGAGCATCAGCATCACGATGCCTTCGAGCGACAGGAGAAACTCGAAGGCGACGAACGGATCGATCATGCCGTTTTTGTAGAACATGAGCGCTCCCGCCACGGCCGGCAAAAACGCCGATACGCTGTACACGATCGACTTGAACACCGTCGCGTTGACGCCGAGTACGACGGCAGCATCTTCGTCCTCGCGGATCGCGAACAGCCCGAGGCCGAACTTCGACTTCTTGATTCCGAGACTGAGGATGAGCGACAAGGCCATAACAGCGACAACCAGGTAGTAGTCGATCCAAAGGGCGCGCATTGCTCCACCCAGGCGCTCGTATGCCTCGAAGGACAAGTACATGCCTGTCGAACGTCCCCACGGTTCGAAATTCGCCACGAACGACTGCACTGCTACAAGGATCCCGATCGTTGCCAGGGCGAAATACGCACCGCGCAAGCGAAGGATGCCCAGTCCGAGCGCCAGTGCAAAGATGCTGACACCTAGTCCCGCGGCCAGCGCTGCCGGCACGAGGTGCCATGCGCGAACAGAGGTCAGGTAAAAACCTACGTAGCCGCCCAGACCGTAGAACACGATGTGGCCGAAGTTCACGTACCCGGTGTAGCCGATCATCAGGTTGAGGTTGCTGGTGAGAATGATCGCCACGGCGACGAGGACTAGGTTTTCGCGCACAACGATGTTCTCACCGCGTATCGGCACTAACACGAACGCAACCGCAACCACGAGAATCAGCCAGAACAGGGGACGACGCAGGATCATGCAGTCACTCCCCCGAAGATGCCGCGCGGGAATACCACGAGCACCACGACGAAAAGTCCGAATTCGATGAGTGGGATCCAGCTGACTGCGATTAGCGGCGTTACGGCCCCTTCCAGCAGACCCAGCAGTAAGCCGGCAATCAACGCTCCGAGCGGCTTACCCAGTCCAGCCAGAACGATGACGACGAAGCTCTTCAACTCGTACGCGGCCCCGGACAGGACCGTGAACGGGAACAGCGTTGAAACAAGAGCACCCGAAGCGGCGGCCAGTGCGATGCCGATCCCAAAGGAGACCATCAGTACCGTCGTCGATGAAATGCCCATCAACTCGGCGGCTTCTCGATTTTCCGCCACGGCCCGGATTGCTTTGCCTGGACGCGTGCGATACAAAAACAGTTGCAGCGCAAGTGCAATCACGACGGCCGCAATCGCGGCAGCAATGTGATTGCCCGTAAACGTGTACCTTCCAATCGTCATGCCGGGAACATTGAAGTTCACGTTGTAGGGACTGGTGCTCCAGGCGGCAGTGCCCACGCCGATGATGATCATGTTCACGGCGAAAGTAGAGAGCAAGCTCAGCAGAATGGGGCGGCCGATCACCCAATGCACGGCGATCCAGTAAACGAAAACCCCGAGGATAAACCCTGCCACGATTACCGGCAGCAGCAGAACATAGGCGTTCACGGCGAATACGCTGAATAGCGTGTACATGCCAAACATGCCCAGCGCGATCATGGCGCCATGCGTGAGATTGATCACGTCCATCACGCCCCAGATGAGACTCAGGCCCATGGCGGACAGGCCGTAAATGCATCCCACCAGTACGCCATCGATCAGGGAAGCCAGGATGCCGGACATCTTTCAAGCTCCTTAGTGCCGTGCAGCCGAGTGCTGTCATTCCGACGCTGAGCTAGGCCATTGTGTTCAGTGAATCGGATAGACGATATCCGCGCTCTTGGCCTCCTTCGGCCACACGACCTGCTTCACGGACTTGCCCGATTTGTCCTTCTGCCATTGCGCGAGGACCATCGAGTGCCCGGTCTGAAGCCCGTGCTCGTTCTGTGCGGTCGCGAATTTCGTCCGCCCCCAGAAGGTGGTGATGTCCGTTCCGTTCAGAGCCTGCGCAACTTTGGCCGTGTCAGTACCACTGGCCTGTTCGATGGCGCGTTGCAAGACCAGACCGGCAGCGTACCCTCCGGCCGACTCATAGCTGGGCGCCGTGTTGTACTTCGCCAAATAGGCTTTGGCGAACTCGACGCCGCTTGGCCCGTATTGAGATTTGAAATTAGTCTGTGGCTCCCATTGCGACGGGACCATTACACCCTCTCCGGCATCGCCGAGTTCCACCCATTGCGGACTGTCGGGCGCCACAAGTAGCACGACCATCTTCATGGCCGCCTTTCGAGACTGCAGCTGACGTGCGAGCGTCGATCCGTCCGCATAGTGACCTCCCCCCATGATCACTGTCGCCTTCGACCCGATCACCTTGTCGAGAATGGCGCTGAAGTCTGTCGTATTCGGAGCGTAGGCTTCAGCAAAGTCGGCGTTGAGACCCTGCTGTTGGGCGTAGGTCTTGGCCGGATTCACTACTGCGACCGAGAACGCCGAATCCTCGTAGACGAATGCAATCTTGGCTTTCGGGTCGTTGGCCTTGAGCGCGTCGATTGCTGCCTTCAGGTACTCCGCTGCCGGAGTGAACATCTGGTAGAGATACCGGTTTCCGAGCTTGTAGGTCTTTTCTTCGGCTGCGCCGGTCGTCAGCATGATTTTTCCGAACTGTTCGGTCACAACAGCAGCCGTCGCGGTAAGCCCAGAGGAATAGGGACTGAACAGAAAGTCAGCTTTGTCCTGAAGGATCAGGCGCGAGTACAACTGCTGCACGCGCTTGGAGTTCGAC
>JAEZPW010000342.1 GCA_023441255.1 Acidobacteriota bacterium | reverse complement strand
GGTCAGCAAGGGTCTAACGCGAGCTTCTGGCCGAGGAGAACGGGTTCAAAAGAGCCTCGGGATTCGTGTTTTTGCGTCCTTTTCTTTCAGTGACAGCCAAAGGGTTAAAAGCTAACAGCTAATTCTCTCCCGCACCTACAAGAAGCTACGCCGCCCTCATCAGCTCATCAAACTTCGCCGGCGCAATCCTGACCTGTTCGAACGTACACTGCTTCGGCGACTTCTCCGGCCTCCACCTCAAGAACCGCGTCCCATGCCGAAACCGATCGCCAGAAAAGTGATCGTACTGCACCTCGCACACAAGCCTGTCATCCAGGCGCTCCCATTCCCCGCTACGCTCCGTACTCCACCGACTTGGTCCGCCCGGCGCTCGCCCCGTGAACCCCGCTCCTCGCATATGCGGCTTCAAGATGTTCTTCAACTCTTTGCGCTTTTCAGCTGTAAAGCCCGAAGTAAACCCGATGTGGTGCAACATACCATCTTCGTCATAAAGCCCCAGCAGCAACGACCCGACTTCCCCTCCCTTGGCGGCCCACCGGAACCCGCCAACCACGCAATCCGCCGTCTTCATCCGCTTGATCTTCCGCATCGCGGTCCGCTCACCCGACGCATACGGCGCATCCAGTTCCTTCGCCACGACACCATCAAAGCCGGCCCCCGCTAACTCACTCATCCACCGGACCGCCGTTCCCCGATCCGTCGTCGCCGGCGAAAGCTGTATCATTCGGGTGCCCCATCCTTGCGCAGCAAGGGTGGGGTCTTTGACTTTCGCACCAAACTCACCGAAGAACCCTTCCAATTCCGCCCGCCTCTCCCTCAGCGGCTTTTCCACCAGCGACCTCCCCCGCTCATCCACAACCAGATCGAATGCCAGAAACGTCGCCGGAGTCTCCCGCGACAGCCTCCGTATCCGGCTCTCCGCCGGATGTATCCGCATCAGCAGATCGTCGAAGGACAACCGCCCCTCACGCTCAATGACGATCTCCCCATCCAGCACAAACTTGTCCGGCACAAGCTCAAGAAACGCTTGCACCATCTCCGGGAAATACCGACCCAGCGGCTGACCCGCCTTCGACTGTAGCGCCACCGTATCGCCGTCCCGAAATGCCAGGCAGCGGAACCCATCCCACTTCGGCTCGTACTGCCAGTTCGCACCCGACGGAATCTCGTCCACCGACTTCGCCTCTTCCGGAGGAAATGGCGGGCGAACCGGCAGATTCACCTCCGGGAAACTCCCCTGAAGTTCTTCCGCCGCCACCGCCCCTTCGTTGACGCGATCGCCTGATTGTTCGACTTTGCTGCTCTTCCGAGTCCTCGCCATAGCCATCTTGGATGCCGCGCTCCACATACTCAAGTGCGCAGGAACTGCGGGCTGTTGTCACGACGAAACAGCCCAACCTACACAGGCCTTCCCTGTTCACTTTCCACGAACGACGATCCTGGCCGCGGTTCCCGGCAATCTCGGGGTGGCTGGCAGTTGCGTCAGTGAACCGGTAGCCTGGTCGATGCGGAAGCCGACCAGGGCGTCTGGGTCGCAGCAACTGAAGGCGCTCGTATATCCGTTCTCGTTCGAGAACAAGAAGGTGCCGGATGGATCGACTGCTTCGGTTGTGCTGCCTTCATCGAAGTTCGGCAAAGGCGATACCTGCACCGGCATGCCAGGCAGCACTGGCAATGGAGCTGATGCATTGGCTATGGAAAAGCCCGTGAAGAAATCGACAATGGATCCCACGTAAAGAAAGCGCCCCTTCGGGTCCATTGCCGACGACGAATAACCCCCAACGCCCGTATTCGTCGTTGTCGTCGGAAGCGAGGTCAGAGAGCCGGTCGAAGCGTCGATTGTGAATTCCGTGACGGTTTGATTACCTACGTCCAGCAAAAAGAGTCGCGTACCTGCCGGGTCAATCTGCTCCGTCAGATACGACGGCGCATGTCCGACCTCACATATATTGCGCTGGAACGCGAAAGGATTCCCGGCGATGGCTGTCAGAGCACCGGTCGCCGGGTCAATGCGGTAGCCGAAGACGTTGCTGAAAATGGGCCCGCAAGCCGAGTTTCCCCAATTGGACGCACGCCCACCGTCCTCGTCTGTATAAACGAAGTTTCCGTTCGGGTCGAACACCGAACCGCCGCTGTTATGCGCCTGCATCAACCCCTTGAATGCCAGCGTACCGTCGCTCTGCACAGCAAAGATCGCAAACCCAAAACCCGTTGCGAACGGCGCAGAGAAGTCAGTGTACAACGCATACACAAAGTTCCCGGAGGGATGCACGAAGACGCGTTGCAGTGTCACATTGGCGGGCACGGAAACTGTTTGCTTCGCAGTCGGCGCACCGGTGTTGGCGTCAAGTGCATAAACCGCCATCGAGGTTGGTCCTACGCAGCAAGTGCCTACCGGAAAATCGCTCACAATCACGTAAGCAAACAGCCCATCTGCGGAGAGAGCCATGTCGTTGGCTTGCGAATGGCCGATCGAGAATGGCGATCCCGAAATCGGTGTAAGTGCGCCTGAGGCAGCATCAACCGTGCGGGCGTCGAGGAATGCCGTAGCTTTATTCGTGCTTCCCGCCGCGTACACGATCAGCCCGGTTGGGCTCGAACTCGATCCCCCGCCATTCCCACCGGTCCCACCAGTGCCGCCAGTCCCGCTGCCGCTCGTTCCGCCCGGTGTGCCCCCGACAGGTGGTGTAGGACCGGCCCCTGAAGCCGAACCTGCTGATCCGCCGCATCCAAGAAGCAGCATGAATAATACAAACATCAATGCAGATGAGGAGGCAGCGGCCAAACGACGCGTACTTCGACGGGAATCCACGGTGGCTCCAAGCTGCTTTCGCGAGGGGACACAGGAAAAGAGTCATAAGCACTGTCATAGGTTGCTCGATTGGCAACCGCGCCCGTCGCAAGCGGCACTCTACACGGTTTGTGAAAGCCTGATCCCGAGAACGCCGAGCAACTAATGCTGCCCGAGCACCTGATCCAGTCATCGCTGAAAGGGGAGGTTGCGATTGCGATATGACTCGATCGCCCGAGGGCTCGATTGCGAGATGCCCCGATCACCCGATGGCTCTCGCTGACTGATTCTTTGTTGATGCCAAGGCCCAGCAGCGCTCGTTATACTTCCCTTTCATGCTGAAAGACACTCTCGAACAAGGCCGACAATTGGCCGACGCCGCTCTGGAACGCCTGCTGCCACCCGCGACGCAATATCCCGCTTCCATTCACGCCGCCATGCGCCACAGCGTGTTTGCCGGAGGCAAGCGCCTTCGCCCCATCCTCTGCATGGAATCGGCGCGTATGGGCTGCTGTGCGCTGCCGGAGGGCGTTGACGAACTCGGTGCCGCCATCGAGATGCTGCACACGTACTCTCTCATCCACGACG
>JAEZPW010000318.1 GCA_023441255.1 Acidobacteriota bacterium | reverse complement strand
GGGTCAGAGACCCGGCGCTACACAGTCTCGAGACCTTGCAAAATGACTAAACAAGAATTTCTGTCTGCTGCCACCGCAGCCGCGCTCGAATCGGCTCGCACGAGCGGACTCCCCGCGGGCGTGACCGTCGCACAAGCTGCGCTCGGGAGCGCCTGGGGCAACTCGCAGCTCTCACGCGAGGCCAACAACTATTTCGGCATCAAGGCGCACAAGAGGCCTTCTTTCGCACCCTCCCCTGACGGGACAGGGCGCATCGTGCCAACGCGATCAGGCAACAGCGGCGCGTGTGGGGACGGGGCTGTGCCCCGTCCCGCCATAGCCGAGAGTAGAACTATAGACGACTCGGTCGCGATGCCCACCACCGAGGTCACGAACGGCGTTGCAGCGCGCACGACGGCGCGGTTTGCGAAGTACGCCTCCATGGCGGAATGCTTCGCAGACCGCGACCGTTTGATCCTCACGCTGCCCTGCTACGCCGAAGCACGGGCCAACGCCCACGACACAGAGGCGTTCATCCGGGCTCTCGCCAAACATTGGGCCACCGACCCGGACTACGCAGACAAACTCCTGCGCACCTGGCGCAGTAATCACCTGGATCAGCTCCACAGAAACGCCAGCAACACGGATTAGAACGGATCGTAACGGATTTAGTTCTGTTTGGTTTTATCCGTCCGAATCCGTGTCGATCCGTGTTACCGGTTTTAAGGAGAAACAATGAACTTCGTCAGCACACTTCTGCGCGGCATCGCCTTCGTACCGGCGGTCGTGCACGGGATTGAAGCGCTTTTCGGCAGCAAGAGCGGCAACGACAAGAAGGAAGCCGCACTCTCGTTCGTCTCTGCCGCGCTCAACATGGGCGAGGCCGTCACCTCGCGCGAAATCATCGATGAAAACAAGTTTCGCGACGGGCTTGGCAAGATCATCGATGGCGTGGTGCAGTGCCTCAACGCGAGCGCCTGGGCGAAGACAAAAGCTTAAACACGGAGCTACGCGGATTCGAACGGATAAGGAGGAGAAAGAAGAAGGCAGCCAGGAATTTGCGGCTGCCTTTTCTTGTGATTCAACTTTGATCCGTTCCGATCCGTGCGAATCCGTGTTGCAGCTTTGTCTTTACCCCAGGTCTTCGTTCCAGGTTTCAAGATACTTCGCTACGTCTCGCAGGAACTGGTCGGCTACAGCTCCGTCAATGACGCGGTGATCGTAGCCGAGCGAGAGCCGGCAGATGGATCGTATAGCGATTGAATCGACACCATTCTCGTCCGTCAGGACCACCGGCATTTTCTTGATCGAGCCCACGCCCATGATCGCCACCTGCGGCTGCATGATGATGGGCAAGCCGAACATCTGGCCGTAGCTGCCGGGGTTCGTGATGGTGAACGTACCGCCCTGCACCTCGTCGGGCTTGAGTTTCTTGCCGCGCGCGCGATCGGCCAGGTCGGAGATGGCGCGTTGCAGTCCGAGGAAGCTCAGCTCTTCGGAGTTCTTAACAATCGGCACGATCAAACCCCAGTCGAGCGCAACGGCGATGCCAAGATTCACGTTGCGGTGATACCGGATGCTGTCGTTCTCAACCGACGCATTGACGATGGGCCAGTTGCGCATGGCGTGAATCGCGGCACGGCAGAAGAACGGCATCATCGTGAGCTTGGTACCCGTTCGCTGCTCGAACTGGTTCTTCAGCTTGCTGCGCAGGGCCATCACGCGCGTCATGTCCACTTCGAAAACGCTGTGCACGTGCGCGCTGGTGCGCTTGGACTCGACCATGCGCTCGGCGATGATCTTGCGCATCTGCGTCATCGGCACAAGGTCGCCCGGTACGGGGATTGGTGCGCGCGAGGGTGTGGCAGGTGCAGGCGCAGCGGGCTGCGCGGCCGGAGTTTGCGGTGCGGCGGCAGCCGGAGCTTGTGCCGGAGCGGTAGGCGCCTGTGCCGGAGCGCCCGCAGGATGCTCCTCGACGAACTTCAGAATGTCTTCTTTGGTGATGCGGCCGCCAAGGCCCGTGCCGCTGACCTGACGCAGATCGACGTTGTGCTCCTTGGCGATTCTCCGCACCAGCGGCGACGAGCGTACGCGCTCGCCTTCTTCGGCCTCGGCAGTTTCAGGTTCGGCGGGGGCAGCAGGTTGTGGCTGCGGCGCGGGTTCGGCTGCGTGTCCATCTCCGCGGACCGCGGAAGGCGGAGCTTGCGCCGGGGACTGCTGCGTTGCGGCCGGGCTGGGTGCCGGTCCTGCGCCCCCGGCTTCACCCTCGCCGGCGATCACGCCAACCACGCTGTTCACCTGCACCGTATTCCCTTCGCCGACTTTGATCTCCTGCAGCACACCCGACGTAGGCGATGGAATCTCTGCATCCACCTTATCGGTGGAAATCTCAAACAGCGGTTCGTCGCGCTGAACTTTATCGCCCGGCTTTTTCAGCCATTTGGTGATGGTACCTTCGAAGATGGATTCGCCCATCTGGGGCATGACTACGTCTGTCGGCATGAAGGTCGTTCTCCAGTCAGAAGTTCGGGGCCTGACGCAAAGGGATGATTATAATGCGGTTCCAGCACTCCGTTGGATGCACCCGGCCCTGCCTCGGCGGCAATTTTGCTTCAAGGCAGCTGTTCAGCTCACTCTCAGGCACCGATACACAAGAACATGGATGCCCCGCTTCGCGAACGCGTTGAAAGGCAGGTTTTCGCGGCTTGCCTCACCACGCCTTCAACTCGCGCGCCTTCTGCACAAGGTCGCGAACATTCGGCATAAATACCTCTTCCAGGGGCGGCGAGAACGGAACGGGAGTGTCGCGTGAGGTGATGCGAACGATCGGGGCATCGAGTTCGTCAAACGCTTCCTCGTTGATGATGGCCGCGATCTCCCCCGCGATGCCGCCGGTCTTCACGTCTTCGTGCAGAATGATGACGCGGTTCGTGGAACGCACGGTTTCGGCAATCGCCTGGCAGTCGAGCGGCGCCAGCGTGCGAAGGTCCAGCACCTCCAATTCGATGCCTTCTTTAGCCAGCATCTCCGCGGCTTCGAGTGCGACATACACCATCGAGGCGTAGGTGATGACGCTGATGTCACGCCCTTTGCGCGCCACCCGCGCCTTTCCGATCGGGACGGTGTAGTCGTCCGCCGGCAACTCTTCCTTGATGCGGCGGTAGAGAAACTTGTGCTCGAAGAATATGACCGGGCTGTTGTCGCGAATGGCGCTCTTGATCAGTCCTTTCGCGTCATAGGCCGTCGCAGGGCAGACGACTTTCAGCCCCGGCGTGTGGGTGAAATACGCCTCGGGATTCTGGGAATGGAACGGCCCGCCATGTACGCCGCCTCCACTCGGCCCACGGATGACCAGCGGCGCTGGCGCCTCCCAGCGGAAGTGCGACTTGGCCACCATGTTCGTGATCTGGTTGAAGGCGCAGGGCAGGAAGTCCATGAACTGAAATTCCGCGACCGGGCGCAGACCCGTCAACGCCGCGCCAAAGGCCGCGCCCACGATGGCCGACTCAGCAATAGGCGTGTCGATAATGCGCTCGGGGCCAAAGCGGTCGATGAAGCCTTCGGTGACCTTGAACGCGCCGCCATATATGCCGATGTCCTCGCCGATGCAGAAGACAGTAGGGTCACGCTCCATCTCTTCCCAAATGCCGGAGCGGATAGCTTCGAGATAAGTGGTCGCCATAGTGTCTGGTTTCTAGTTTCTGGTTTCTGGTTCTCGCGACCAGCGAGTGCGCGCTCAACAACGAGAAACAAGAAACGAGAAACTAGAAACTCTCTTTCGGATGCAAAAACTCACCCTAACGGCTTCACGCTGACCTCTTTGAAGTACACCACATCTTCGTCTGAGTGGTTCTGCAGGCCGATGTAGCCGTGCGTGGGGCGCGGGCCGCGTTCGGGTTCCCAGTCGTGCTCGCGCTTGGGCGAGGGCTGCGCGGGGTCGAAGTGGGTGATGTGCTTGCCGTTGAGCGTGACGTCGATGAGTTCGCCGCGAAGCTCGATTTCCATGATGTTCCATTCGCCGGCTGGCTTCGCAGCGCCGGTTTCAGCCGAGACCAGCGAATAGACCGCTCCGGTGCGGTGGTACGGGTCGGTGTCGTCCAGGATTTGCACTTCGTAGCCATGGTGCACGGCCCACATCGGGTCAGGTGGGCGGTCGGCAATGCGAACGAACACGCCGGCGTTGGACGTCGGTTTCGTCGTCCTGTAGACCACGCGGATCACGCAGTCGCCGAACTTCTCACGCGTGTACCAGAGCAGGCCCATGCCGCCCTCGGTACGGAGAATTTTCGCGTCCGCGGCATCGCCCTGTTCGACTAGGAAGCGGCCGGGACCAATGTGCTCCCAGCCATTGAGTGAGCCGTTGGAAAGGATGGTGCGCCCGTTCTGCGCGTTGAGGGACATCGCGGCAAGTAGGATGGCGGCGACCAACATGACGTTTCGCATAGGAAGAAAGTACCGAGTACCGGGTACCGAGTCAAAAGGAGAATGGCGGTGGCATCGATCGAGTTATCTCGAACACCGCAGCCGTTGAGGGTGTAGGGGTTCCTCGCTGCGCTCGGAA
>JAEZPW010000317.1 GCA_023441255.1 Acidobacteriota bacterium | reverse complement strand
TGATCCTCGACCGCATCGACACGCAAGAGAAGAAGCTGAATTTCGCCGTGCTCGAGGAGGAGCCGTCGCGGGCGCAGCGGAAACATCGGCGAAAACAATAAGAGGACCTGGCTGGGATTAGGCTCTCGGTAAGAATCAGCCGTCAGCTGTCAGCATCAGCGTTCAGTAACTGCCGCGACTCCCGGCAACGGTTCAGCACCTCTTCCGGCGTCAAACCCCGTTCGCGCAACTTGCGAATACTGAGAGCGTCGTGCCGCTTGGCCAGACGGACGCCGTTTTCATCGCGCAGGAGGTCGCAGTGGTAGTAGGCGGGAATTTCAAGGTTCAATGCGTGCAGCAGGAGAATCTGCCGCGCGGTGGACCGTAGGAGGTCGGAGCCTCGAACGACCTCGGTGATGCGCATGGCCGCATCGTCAACTACGACTGCCAATTGATAGGCGGGCACATCGTCGCGACGCCAGACGAGGAAGTCGCCGAAGTCGCGGCCCGCGATGTAGGCTTGCGGTCCCTGATGGAGGTCGTCGAACGCAACGGTTTCGCCGTCAGGAACGCGGAACCGCCAATTCACTCCGGCGGGAGTTTCGTAGCTGCAAGCGTGCGATATTCGGCAGTGACATCGACCAGGATAGATCGGCTCGTCATCGGCGTCATGCGGGGCAGATGGCGCCTGCGCCAGGTCTTTGCGCGAACAGGTGCACGGAAAGATGAAGCCGCCATCGCGCAGTTTGCGCCAGGCATGGAGGTAAAAGCTGCGTCGCTCGCTCTGTGCATACGGTCCGTAAGGTCCACCCACATCCGGACCTTCGTCCCACTCCATGCCCAGCCAGCGCATGTCCTCGATCATGGCGTCGACAAACTCTCGTTTCGAGCGCTGCGGATCGAGATCTTCATTGCGCAACAGGAGCACGCCATTGTGTGCGCGGGCGCGACGGAACGCCGTCCAGAACGTGCAGGCGTGGCCGAGGTGCAACAGTCCCGTTGGGGACGGGGCGAGGCGGCCGCGATGTTCGCTGTGAGCGTTCTGAGCTGCAGTCATGTGCGCGTTTATTCTACCCATTGGATTGTCATTCCGAGCGCAGCGAGGAATCTCTACCCGTGCAAACCTGTGCAGTCCGTAGAGGTTCCTCGCTTCGCTCGGAATGACAATCTGAAAGAAGCAGCGAATGGCCCAGAACGCCGTTGCGCCCAAAACATCGAGACGCGGTGCCGCCAAAAAATCGAGAGGCCGTTGCCCAAAAGAAAAAGTTGCAATCTCCTATTGACCTGTCTAAAGCTTTAGGGTTGAGCATTGAGGTGTGGCCATGCTGACGGTCTCAAAACTCGCTGAGCAGTGCGGCCTCAGCCGCAGCACCCTGCTGTATTACGAATCGATCGGGCTGATGAAGCCGGCCGTGCGCAGCGGCGGAAACTACCGCTGTTACGGCGAACGGGATATCGCGCGCCTGCGCCAGATCTGCGTGTATCGGGACGCCGGTCTGAAGCTGGAGGACATACGCGCGCTGCTCGACGGCGCTTCGACCAACGCGGCCTCGGTGCTCGAGCGGAGGCTCGTGGAACTGAACGGCGAGATAGAGACCCTGCGCGGCCACCAGCGGGCAATTTTGCGCCTGCTGCAAAACCGAAATTTCCGGAGAACGAAAGTGATTACTAAAGATAAGTGGGTCTCAATCATGCGCGCCTGCGGCTTCAGCGACGACCAGATGCACCGCTGGCATACACAGTTCGAACAGATGGCTCCGAACGAGCACCAGGAATTCCTCGAGTTCCTGCATATTCCGACGGACGAGATCAAATCGATCCGGGAGTGGAGCAAAAAGCAAACCAAGTAAATGTCAGATGGATGATAGTAGATGGATGATGTTCAACATCTGACATCTGACATCAACCATCATCCATCTACTATCTCTCTCATCTCTCCCAGCAGCGGAAAATACAGTGCGCAGCGGATGGGGCGCGGGTCGAGCGCGGACATCACGCGGCGGTAGAGTTCGAGTTCTTCGCGGTATTTTTCAACCTGTTCGCAGAGGAACTTCTCCCGTGATCCGCCTTCAATGTCGGCGAGTTTGTAATCGATTATCCAGCGCTCGCCGTTCTCAACGAAGGTTCGGTCGATCTTAAGTTTGCGCACGTCGCCGTCGACGACGCCGGAAATCTCGTACTCGCTGCGAGCCTCGTCATGGCTTTGCAGGATCCAGCGGCCCTGTGGCTCGGTAATAGCTTTCTTGAGCGCTTGCGTGACTTTTGCCATGGCTGTGTCCAGCAAGACGGGAGATACTCCGGCGGCCAGCAGCGCAGCGCGTATAACAGGCGTGCGCTGCGCCAGCGTGCCCTCGTTCCACTCGGCGAGCCCCTCACGGCCGATCTGCTGCAGAAATGAATGCGCGACGGTGCCGACCCGGCGCAACGTCTCGCCCACCCATCGGAAGGTGTGCGGCGCATCTACCGGTTGCGACACTTCGGCGGCCGTGCTCTTCCAATGGAGAGGAGCAGGCGGCTGCGGCGGTTGCCAGTCGGCGGGAAGTCGGCGGAGTATCTGCGGGCCGGACGAACCTATAGTTGCGGTTTCGTCCGAGATATCCTGCGCATCCGCAACACGCCCGGCCAGAGATTCGGCCATCTCGGGCATCAACGCTTCCGGCTTGACGTAGGCCTGTGCGACGGAGGGAACTTCGAACAGCAGGCTGAGCAGCGAACCGGAATCGGGTTTCGCGCCCGGCTCCGCAACGTGACCCAGCAGATGCAGCTTGCGTTTTGCGCGGGTTGCGGCGACATAGAGCAGTCGCTTCTCTTCCTCGATCGCCCGCTCCTTTTCGATCTCGCGCAGATAACCCTCGATGGTGCTGCTCTTGTCGTTCTCCGAGCCGACGGCTTCCATCGGCGCCAGCAGCAATCGCGGTTCGCCGTTGAGGATGCGCTCGCGCCAGTAGAGCAGGCGCTTGTCGTCGCCGCGAGTTTTGCGCCCGAGGCCCGGCACGATAACCGTGTCATACTCGAGGCCTTTTGCAGTGTGAATGGTCATGATCTCAACGCGAATGCCGTCAGCCGTGTTTGCCGGGGCGTAGAGGTCGGCCAGCATGCGCTCGAAAGTCGCATTATCGGGCAGCGAACCGGCTGCCTCACATTGCTGCAGGAGGTTGAAGTAGGCCTTGATGTCACGCAGATCGGAGTCGCCATCGGCTCCGGCGCGAACGGCCGCGGGGCCACCAAGCGAGATCCAGACGCTTTCAACCCACTGCCGCAATGGCAGGCGTCCGCGAAGGGCGAATGCGTCCGTGAATACCTGAAGGATGCGTTCGGCTCGCATCCGCGCCGATTCGCTCAGCTGATCTTTACGTTGCAAGAGCAGGTCCCACACCGTGCTCCAGCGATCGTCGCGACAGAGGGTGTGAAGATCGTGCAGGTCGAGCCCGCACCAGGGCGCGCGCAAAACGCCGATCCACGACGTGCGATCGCCCAGATGCAACAGCGCGTGCGTGAGCGAGTTAACATCCATCACCGCCTGCCGCTCGGCCAGCGCGTCGATCTTTACGGCGCGAAAAGGAATGCTGCGCCAGCGTAGCGCCTTCACGATCTCGGTGAGGTGCCCGCGTGCGCGAACGAGAATAGCAACGCTGCCATCTTTGTCCTGCTTGAGCGCGGCCTCGACCAGGTCGGCAACTCTGGCGCCCTCAGCGGGGTAATCCTTTTCCGCGAACGCGTGAATCTCGACGGGGAGTTCGGGGCTGCGTGCCTCGCCAATGCTTGTGTGGGGACGGGCCTTTGACCCGTCCTCGCCCGGTGGGACGCCCCGCCCGGCCTAACCCCGCCCCGCAGGCC
>JAEZPW010000288.1 GCA_023441255.1 Acidobacteriota bacterium | reverse complement strand
CACGTTGAACCCGATGATGATGGCGTTCGACGCGGAAGCCAGCAGCACATCGGTTTCGGTGATGGCGCCAACGCCGGTGTGAATCACATTGATCCGCACCTTCTCGTTCGAGAGCTTCGTCAACAGGTCGGTCAGCACTTCGACCGAGCCGCCCACGTCTCCCTTGAGGATGATCGGCAGTTCCTTCATCCCCGCGGTCTTCATCTGTTCCGCGAGCTTTTCCAGCGAAACGCGCGAGGTCTTGGCCAGCGTCGCTTCGCGCGCCTTCATCTCGCGGTACTCGGAAATGTTCCGCGCTTTTTCGCGGTCCGCGACCACCACGAACTGGTCGCCGGCGGCGGGCAGTCCTTCCATGCCGAGAATCTCGACCGGAGTGGACGGCCACGCCTGGTCCATCTGTGCACCGCGGTCATCAAACATGGCGCGGATCTTGCCGAAGACGTTGCCAACTACAAAGTTGTCGCCCGTCTTCAGCGTGCCGTTCTGGACCAGCAGCGTTGCCACGGGACCACGACCGCGATCCAGTTTGGCTTCGAGCACGATGCCCTGCGCCGGACGGTCGGGATTTGCCTTGAGTTCCTGAAGGTCGGCAACAAGGCAGATCATTTCCATAAGCAGGTTCAGGTTAGTACCCTGCTTTGCGGAAACGTCCACGAACACCGTGCTACCGCCCCAGTCTTCCGGCATGAGGCCGCGATCAGCCAACTGCTTCTTTACGCGGTCGGGCAGCGCGTCGGGCTTATCGATTTTGTTGACGGCCACGATGATCGGCACCTTCGCCGCGTGAGCGTGGTCGATAGCTTCCAGCGTCTGAGGCATCACTCCGTCGTCAGCAGCGACGACCAGAACGACGATGTCCGTCGACCTGGCACCGCGTGCACGCATACGGGTGAACGCTTCGTGACCCGGCGTGTCGATGAAGACGATCTCGCGGCCGTACGCCGGAGAGTTCTCATCTACAATCTGCACCTTATACGAACCGATGTGCTGCGTGATGCCGCCGGCCTCGCCTCCAGCCACGTTGGCATGGCGAATCGAATCGAGCAGCGTGGTTTTGCCGTGATCCACGTGGCCCATGATCGTGACAACCGGTGGACGTACCTGAAGACTTTCGCCTTCAGTTGCGCCGGTTGCGGTGTCGCTCGCAGCGTCCTTGGCAGCCTGCTCTTCGAACGTGATGACGTTCGTGGCAGCACCGAACTGCTTGGCCATTTCGCCTGCTAGTTCAGCGTCCAGAGTCTGGTTGATGGTGGCGAAAACGCCGCGAGCGAGTAGACGTGCGATAACATCTTTCGCGCGAACGCCCAGCATCTCAGCGAGATCCTTGACGCTGATGCCTTCGGTGATGGTGATCTCGCGCGTGATCGGCAGCGGCTCATTCGACATGGAAAGCCGCGGCGGCGGAACGAAGCCCTTCATTGGGCCTTCCTTCTGACCACGCGGAACGTATCTCTGTCCCGGACGACGCGACGGCGCGCCCGGACGCTGTCCCGGACGACCCGGCGCCGGCGGCGCACCCGGCGGCGGCAAGCCTGGGCCAACACCCATGGGGCGGCCCAATCCAGGCTGCTGTCGTGTCGGGTGCATGGGACGGCGCTCGCCCGGCCTTAACGGCGGACGCGCACCACCCGGCCCACCCTGCGGACGCGGGCGTTCGAATATGGGTCGACCTGGTACGGGACGCCCGGAGTACGGGCGAGCACCGGGACCGGCTGCATTCATCCCCTGCCCCTGTCCCATAGGCGGCGGGGTTGGTCGCGGCGGAAGCGGTGCCGGAGCCTTGTATACCGGACGCGGGCCCGTCTGCGGCATGATCACGCGACGGCCCGGGGGCACGATGGGCTGCCCTTTCTGCGGCGCCCCAGGTGCCGCGGGACGTGCTGCCGCAGGTTGCTGCGGCGGAGCGGCGGGTGACTGAGCCGGCGGCTGAACGGCAGGCGTCTGCGGCGGTGCAGGTTGTGCCGCACGCGGCGTCGCCGGCGCGGCCGGTCTTGCCGGAGATGTCACAGGAGCTTCAACGATCGGAGCAGTCTCTTCAGCTGTCGCCGGAGCCTCCGGTGGTTCCGGAGCTTCAGGCTCAGCTGGAGCGGGCAGCCGAACTGCCGGTGCTTCCACCGGCGGTGCAGCTGCAGCAGGCGCTTCAGCCGGAGGCTTCGGTTCAGCGGTTGCCGGGGGCTGCGAGGGAGCGACCGGGGCGGGTTTCTCTTCGACAGCAGGGGTAACTATTGGCGGAGCCTGGCGCGGCTGCGGAGTGATCACCCGAGGCGGCTTCGGCGGTTCCGCCTCAGCAGGAGCCTGAGGCTTTCCAGGAGCGACTACGACAGGCTTGCTCGGTGGCACCGCGACAGGCTTGCTCGCCAATGGCGGAGCCTGAGTCCCCTGTCGAACCGGCGCGGCAGGCGCAGCAGCAGCTGGACGGGGGGCAGCTTCACCGTGCGGATGCTTTGCCCGTTCAAGAATCGCCTTTACTACGTCACCGGGCTTCGAGATATGAGACAGGTCGACCTTGGTCTCGATCTCGTTCGTCCGCTGTGATGGTCTGTGCCGTTCCGTCGAGGAAGACTGCGACGACGTGTCGCCGTGTCCACGGAAATGCGCGCGCACCCGCTCCGCTTCATCCTCTTCGATCGAGCTGGAGTGGGTCTTCTTTTCCGTTACGCCAACGGCTGGAAGTATGTCCAGGATGGCCTTGCTCTTGACTTCCAGTTCCCTGGCCAAATCGTTGATTCGAATCTTCTGCATCCGCCCCTTGTTCCCCCGAATTGCCGCTAAGCTCTCATGTCAACCTCACGGGTTCGGTCTTGATTGCCGCGTTCTGCGCGGCCGTTCTCGTAATCACACTCAGAGTTTCGCGAAACGCGAAACTCAAAACGCAAAACTGTTTCATCTCTTCTCCGGCGGAATATTCTTCTCGTCCGGATGTTCGTCGTGGGTGTGGACCTCCGCCTCGTCTGCGTGATCCGCACCGTAGTTATCCTCAACCGCGCGCTGCGTGATGCCCTCGAGCGTCTGCTCGGTCTCGAACAGTTCTTCAGTGTCCGTCGGCGCAGGCTCGACGGTCTGGTCATCGGCGACAGCATCACCGGTAGTTCTGTGCTCGCTCAGTTCGGCTGGGCCTGCAGCCTGTTCTTCTTCATTAACCGGCTGCCCAAGCGGGATCATCTCCGGAGGCACCCGAGAATCGTCGGTCTCGCCCAGTTCAGGCTCCGGCCGCTCCACTGTATCGCTCGGACTTCCGTCCGGCTCGCCCGGCGCGATGCCTTCGCCTGGCTCCGTGGGCCCTTCCCCTTCAGTTAAGCTGGAAAAGTAATTATTGACCGCAACGCTGATTTTTTCCACTGTCTTCGGACCGATACCCGGGATCTCCTCGAGTTGTTCCGGAGTCATATCCGCCAGTGCCTCGACCGTGCTCACGCCGCCCTCGCGCAGCTTCTCGATGATGGCCTCGCCAAGTTCAGGTACGCTCTCCAGCGGGGTGTTCTGAGCACCAGTGAGCGCAGTCATCTGCTGCTCAACTTCCTGCCGCTTCTCTTCCTCGCTCTTGATATCGATCTTCCAGCCAAGCAGCTTGGCGGCGAGACGAACGTTCTGTCCCTTTTTCCCGATCGCAAGCGAGAGTTGGGTATCGTCCACGATCACTTCCAGATGCTTTTCCATCGTGTCCAGCACGGTGACGCGGCTGACCTTCGCCGGCTGCAATGCTTTCTCCGCGAATGTAACCGCATCTTCGTGCCACTCGATGATGTCGATCTTCTCGCCGCGCAGTTCGCGGATGATCGACTGTACGCGCATGCCCTTCATGCCGACGCATGCGCCGACCGCATCGACGTCCTTATCCTTGGAGTAAACGGCGATCTTGGTGCGCTCGCCAGCCTCGCGCGCAATGGCGCGGATCTGCACCGTACCGTCGTAAATCTCCGGCACTTCCGTCTGGAACAAATTCTGTACCAGGTCAGGCACCGCGCGGGAGACGACCACCTGCGGGCCCTTGGCGCCCTTTTCGACGCGAACGATCGCCAGGCGAACTCGCTCGCCCACAGCAAACGACTCAAGTCGGGACTGTTCCTTTTTCGGCATGCGCGCTTCCGCTTTGCCGATGTCCCAGATAAGGTCCGGACCTTCGACCCGTTTCAGCGTCGCATTCACGATCTCGCCTACGCGGCCGATGTACTCGTTATAAACAGTGTCGCGCTCGGCCTCGCGAACCTTCTGAAACAGAACCTGCTTGGCTAGCTGGGCCGAGATGCGCCCCAGCGGTGCCGTACTGACCTGGCGGCGAATCTGTCCCCCGACCTCTGCATTCGGGTCTATCTCGCGGGCTTCGTCCAAGGCTACTTGTGCGTTCGAGTCCTCGACTTCTTCCGGTGTCGCGACGATGTCCTTCACCGCATAGACGATGATCTCGCCGGTTTCCTTGTTAAGCTCGGCTTTGAGTTGCTCCTGGGTCTTGTAGGACTTGCGCGTGGCGACAACGATGGCGTCCTCGACCGCACTCACAACGATGCTTGGGTCGATGCCCTTCTCACGGCTCAATGCGTCGATCACGTTGTACAGGTCGCTTGGCATGTCTCGTTCCTTGCGTTGATTGCGGCCGCCACGGCCGTCTCTATGTATGTCGCGCGGCGGGACGCGGCTTCAGCCACGCCATCCAGGGCCGCATGTAATCGGGGCTCCAGCCTCGGTACTACCCCCGTTTAAAGTTCGGGCACCAGGTTAGCTTTCTGCACGTTCGCAAGTTCAATGTCGACCTTGCGCGGCTCCAGCTTCTTCTTCGCGGGAATCTCAACCGTGATTCGG
>JAEZPW010000269.1 GCA_023441255.1 Acidobacteriota bacterium | reverse complement strand
TGTGTGGGGACGGGGCTGTGCCCCGTCCCAATGCCGGGGAGGACTTGCTCCTGACGTCTCACGGCAAATGTGCGAAAGGTTCTCGACAGTAGAACCTGTCCGAGACCCTCTAGCTTCGACCTTTTGCCTTCTTCGTTCTGCCTTCGCTTCAATTCCCTGGCCCGGCTCCGGGTGGCGCCGACGGAGGTGGATCTGTCGAGCGCGGCAATGGAGCTTTGTCCCCAGCCCCAGGCCCCTCTGACTCGGGAGTCTCGCCCGGCCTGCGCAGCGTCGGAGCATTAGCAGGCCGCGGCTTCTTCTGTTCTTCCTTTTTGGCCAGCGCTACGCCCATATCTGCCACGTCGACTTCCTTTTCCGTCCGCACCACTTTCGTGCCATCCACCTTCATCTGTTCCACGCGGACCACTTCATCGCCTACGAACCGGATGAAATTGACTTCCTGCGGCGGCTGGCCATACATCCAGTCTTCGTAGTCCTTCCCCTGCTCATCCTTCTCGCGTATTTTCTGCAGCGGACGCCCCTTCGCGTACCCCACCATCTCGCGGTTCATCCCAACCAGCACTTCGTGGTTCTTGATCGCTTCCTTCACCTTCGGCGGAACCGTTTCCAGGAACGCCTCCGCCGCCGACTTCGCATGGAAATCGAGTAACGGCGACAGTTGCTCGCGTATCTGGTCGCCCGTCATCTCCGGCACATACTTATCGAAAGCCAGATCGATGTAAGAACCCTTCTGCGCGTTCGGATCATCCTTGTCCGGCGCAACCGGGGTCATGCCGCCCATGCCACCCACTTCGATATGCTGGTACCACTTCTTCTTTTTCTTGGGGCCGCCGTTGATCTCGAACCTGATGCGGTCACTCTTGATATCCACGTTGGTGATCATCGCCCGGTCTCCGGGCTTGGCGGCAAATCCGAATTGCGCAATCGCCAGCCGCAATTCGTCTTCGCCCGGCGTGACGACGCCGCCCTTGATAGTCATCCCCTTTTCGCCCCGGGGCAGCGGCTTGCGCACGAACACCATCTCGGCATTCAAGCTGCGGATCACCATCATCCGCGTCTCTTTTGTCATGGGCCCAGACGTTGTTGCCTGTGCAGCTTTCTGGCCCGTCGCAGCTTTCTGATCGCCCGAAGGTTGCGGTGCCTGCGAGGGCTTCTGTTCGGCCGAGGCAAGGGTAGCGGTAACTATCAATACCGTTAGCAGAGCGTGTATCCGAAGACTGGACATGTCAGCACCGGCAATGAACAGATCGCAGTTGCAAGTCGATCGCCGTTACAACTCGATCGCAGTTACAACTAAGTGTATGTCATCCTGAGACTGGTGTGCTTCTTGTCATTCCGAGCGAAGCGAGGAATCCCTACTTGGCTGAAACACCTTCCGTAGCGATTATCAGCTGACGTTCGGCAACAATGCCGGCATGCGCTCGATGAGAATGACCCTGTTCACCAATCCCATGCTGTCCGCGGCCGTCAGCCCCCGCCTGCGTTCCTGTTATGTTTGGATGCTTTCCGCCCGATTCCCGTCCGTGGTTTCCATCCCCTCAAGGTTTGCAGCATTTACGGGAACAAACTTAGACCTTTCCTTTACCAGGAACACCACCGCTGCGATCCCCAGGGATATCACCACCGTCCCGACCGCGCTTGCCTCAATGCCATACGCTCCGCCCGTCAGCCAGAGCGGCCCTTCAGCTTTCGACCGCACGATCACGCTGAACCCCCTGAGCCCGCTTACCGGCAGTCCGAAGACCAAGCCGAGCGAGGTGTTCCAGGCAAAGTGGATCCCAATCGGCATCCACAAAGAACGTGTCCTGAGGTAGGCAAGGCAGAATAGAACGCCGACCGCCGCCGTGTTCGCTACGCCCCAAATAGACGCGTTCGGGTTCGTCAGGTGAGCCAGCCCGAACAGGCCCGAGAGGACTACCGTTGCCGCCACCGGGCCCGCCGACTCGACGAGGCGCTGGAACGGGTACCCCCGGAACATAACCTCTTCCATCGCAGCGCCGGCGGCCAGTATCACCAGTTCGACTGCCGCAAGTTCGAATGCCCGGCGATTGAGGTAGACGTTGCGCGTCAGGTCACCCACGAAGTAGATCGTGTGGACGGCCACGAAGACCATCCCGAAGCCCAGCAGCATCCCCCAGAACAGATCCCGCAGCCACCGCTTTCGAGGCAGTCCCAGGTAGCTGGCCAGGTCGCCCTCACGCCCATCAGCCGTTCTTGCCAGCAGCACGAATCCAGCAAGCGCAAACCCAAGCGCCAGCGGGCGGAAAACTAGCTCGAACCTCCGCCCATAGCCCGCGCCCGATGCAACAAATCCCGCCGCGAAATTCGCCAGTATCACCACCAGGAGCCCCAGGACGAACCGCCACAGGGCCCGCATGCGTCCGTCGGGCGCTGTCGCGGCACCTAGAACCAGTTGCCGCGCGGGCGGCACCACTTCGTCCGGTCCTGGTGTTTCGTTCACGCCTTTGTCACCGCCGCCAAAGCCGCCGCACTGCCGCGCCCGTTCACGGACCCGTCCTTTTCGCGCGTCGAGTAAGACCCGAGCGACTCCGCCTTAAGCGCCGTCACGCTCACGCCATCGCGCGCCACCTTGAACGGCAGTACTTGGCCGCCATTGGTCCTGATGGCGTCGGCAACGCGCTCCTTCGCGCCTTCTTTAACCATGAACACCACGCAGCCGCCTCCGCCCGCACCGCAGACCTTCGCCGCGCGGCCGCCGCTGCGCAGAGCCACCATCACCAAACGGTCGATCAGCGGCGTCGAGATTCCCTTATAGTTCGCACGACGCAGCTTCCACTCTTCCCGCAACAGGCGCGCAACATCGGCCCATTGTTTCAACACCAGCGCCGAGTGCATGGCACGCGATATCTCGGAAATCTGCTCAAAGTTGCGCACCACCTTCTTGTTCCCGTCGATGTGCGCCTTGAAGACTTCCCAGTTGTTGATACCGGACTGCCGCGGCGCCCCGGTATAAACCAGCACAAAGCGCTCCTCGATCTCCTCCGGCGCGACCGGCAGCGGCTCGCGATGGATGCCGTCCACATCCAGGTGGACCGCTCCTACTCCCCCATACAGCGCCGGATAATAGTCCTGGCACCCGGTGGGCACGTTGATGATCTGCGCCTCGACATTCTGCGCAATCTGGCGCATCTGTTCTCTGTCCAGCTTGCGCCCGGTGAATCTCGCCAGTGCCGCTGTCGTGGCGATCATCAGCGCCGACGAGCCGGCGATCCCCGCTCCCGCCGGGGATTCAGAGTGCGTCTCCAGCACGAACCCGCTCTCCGGAGCGAAAAACCGCGTGAGCCATCCACCAATCGGGTGCTTGAATCCCTTCGCCGCGCATACTTCGTCCAGGCTGGCAAATTTCTCCTGCCGCCGCGTGTCCACCGACCGGAATTCGATTGTCTTTCCCTCGACCGGCCTGATGCGGCACGTCGTCATGATGCTCAGCGCAAAGTTCACCGTCACCGCGCCGGGATGGAAAAGGTAAAGAGGCCACAGGTCCAGCGTGCTCCCCGCCAGGTCGGCCCGGCACGCCGCCTGCGCAACTACGCCCTTACGGCCATTCGAATCGCTCATGGAAGATTGCATGCTGTTCTTTTACCACGGCCACGCCCGCGAACAAAGGCTCAGTTCTTCAGCCCCCTGCTCCCACCTGAACCCTGCTCCCTCCGACCGTTCCTGACCGGCACCGTCGCGCCAGCCGCCAGCCAGTCACCGATTACCCAGCCAGCCACCCAGCACTGCGCCAGTCACCGATTTGCCCAGCCACCCAGCACTACGCCAACCCCCAGTCA
>JAEZPW010000259.1 GCA_023441255.1 Acidobacteriota bacterium | reverse complement strand
GTCGAAGACCCGGCGCTACATCACCCAGCGCCTCTGCCCGCGCGTACTTCACCGCACCCGTCACGTCGTTGTCTTCGGTGAGTACGTGGGGGAAACTTTCGTTGAACCAGGTAATGAGGTTCGCCTGCGAGCGGAAGTTGACGGTGAGTTCCAGCGAGTGCAGCAGGTGACCGGCGATGCCGTCGCGGCGGGTGCGTCCGAAGAGCACCACTTCGGCTTCGCGGAAACCGTAAATCGACTGCATCGGGTCGCCGACGACGAAGATGGTGTTGCCGCCGCCCGGTTCCCACGCCGACATCAGGGACCTGAGCAACTCGATCTGAACGACCGAGGTGTCCTGGAACTCATCCACGAGCAGGTGCTGTATGCGCGAGCCGAGGGCGAGCGAAAGGTCGGTCGGCGCTTCGGGCGTGCCAAGTGCGCGTGCCGCAGCCTGCGCGATCTCCGAGAAGTCGGCGCTGCCCTGTTCGGCGAAAACAATCTTGAGGTTGGCCACCGCGCGCGGCAGGATGGCGAACAGAGCCTTGATGAGTTCCCATTGCTGGTCGGTATAGCACGGCGGAGGCAGCACGCTCAGGCGACCAAACAAGTGGCAGAGCCGCCCGCTAAAACGTTCGTCGCGCGCCAGTTCGGCCAGCAACTCCAGGCAGCGCTCCTTGAGTGCGCGGTTTGTCGTCGGGAAACCGTTGGAGGAATTCAGCGTGCCGCGAACATCGCCATCGGCCTTGAAGAAGAACTTCTGGACGGCCAGCCAGCGGGGTACATCCTGCGGTTCCGTACCGGGGAACTCGTCGATGTCTACCAGTTCGGTGAGAGCGTGCCCGTCATCGAAATTCGAACCCGCGTAACGCATGAGCGCCAACAATTCCTTGCGCATACGCTTGGGCACCGTTTCTTCGACTGCCGTGCGCAGCAGTGCAAGCTCGTAACGAACGGCGTCAGCCAGCGCACTCTCCAGCTTCGCGCGGTGTTTGTCCAGATCCGCAGGCGAGAGCGAGTCGGAACGGCCGATGAGCCGCAGCCACTGCTCGCGTTTTTCCAGCATGCCGACGATGAGTTCCTGGGCCTTGCGCAGGTCATTGTCGAGATGCACGAGGACCTGTGCCATGGTCGCCGCAAGCCGCTCGTCGGGGTCGCCCAGCATGAGCACGGTGCGGCGCGCCGCCTCGTCGTAGAGAGGACGCGGGTCGAGCGCGATCTCGCCTGCGGCGCCCAGGCCACCAACGAGCGGAAGCTGACGTGCCAGCGAGTCGCAGAAGGAATCGACGGTGCGTACCTGGAGCCGCGACGGATTCTTTAACAGCTGCCAGCCGCATTGATTATCGCGTTCGAGCACCTTCGACGCCAGCGCGCGTGTCCGCAATTTATGCGGGCGCACGTCGCAGGCAGGTTGCTCAGCCTGTTCGAGCGCTTCCAGTATTCGGTTGCGCATCTCGCTGGCCGCTTTGCGGGTGAACGTGATGGCCAGCACCGCCTCGGGTTCATCGACCAGCGCCAGCACGGTCAGGAAGCGCTGCATCAAGAGTTCGGTCTTGCCGGAGCCCGCCGGTGCCTGCACGATGAACGAACGGGTGGCGTCGAGCGCGCGGCTGCGAACTTCGGTGTCGGCCGGAGCGGTTACGGTGGTCCTCGTCTGGTCGAGCGCTGTCGTAGCATCGCACCCTCCCCTTTCGGGGAAGGGTGCGGCACCCACATTGTTGTCCTGTGCGGCACCCGCGTTGCTGTCCTGCGCGGTTTCCGCTTCGCCGAAGAGAGAGAGCGTGCCCTCGGCCGTGCCAGCTCCGCTCCTACCTTTATTCTTCGTCATCGACCTCTCCGTGCTGGCATGGATCGTCCGTTTCCAGTTCGGCCCGGCGGCAGACGGCAGGCAAGTGGCAGTACTCGCAAACGCGTTCGGGGAGCGGGTCAGGCGCTGCAACGCCGTCGCGGAATGATTGGCCGATCTTCTCCAGCACCGGGCGCCACTCGGCGATGTGCTGCTCGAAGGTGTTGCCGTTCAGGTACTGCTTCGAGTTGTCGCGCGACTTGCCCAGAATCTCCTTGCGCTCCGCGAGACCCTTGAGGTCGCAACCACCCGTGCGAAGCTGGGCGAACGCAACTGCTGACACGGGCTGGTTCTGTGAAATCACATACAACGGCAATTGTGGCCGCTCGGGGCGTTCGCCGCTCCATTGGCCCGGCCCGTAGGTGGCATTGCCGCTCTTGTAGTCGATAACGACGAGTCCGCCGTCGCCCGAAGTTCGATCAAGGCGGTCGATTCGGCCGTTCGCGGTCACGCCCCCGGCACTGACCACGACCTCGCGCTGATGCGCGACGACGTCGAAGGGTTCGCGACGGCGCTCGATATCGAGCCACTCGTTGACGAGCGCGATGAGGCGGTCACGCTCGAGCATGAGATAACGCTCCTCCCATGCCTCGTGAGGCGCCGGCATTTCTGCCATCGCATTCTCGACCGACTCGCCAACGATGCGGTCGAGTTCCGACCCCGGCGTCTGCATGAGCGTGAAGTGGTTGCGCAATTGTGCCCAGACCAGATGAAGTGCCGTCTCGATGACCTTGCCCCGATCACGTGCGCGCAGTCCGGGTTGCGGTTCGTCGAGTCTGGTCGCGCCAAGTCGCAGTTCCGTGAACGCGTGGAACGGGCAGTTGGACTGAAGCTCGAAAATGCGAGTGCCTCCGCGGGCACTGTCGCCTTCCAGCGGAGGAGCACTCTCTCCGTTGTAGGTTTCGGCCGTAACGGTGCGCTGCAGCGCCGCCCAGTCGGGCACGTCCCCCAACACGACTCCACTGCTTGGGTGCCCCACGTTTGCGAAGCTAACGTGGGAACTTCCTAAATCGGCAATGCCTTGCAACAGTGGACTCGGCCGCAGCAGGGTGTCTTCCTGGCGCTTCGGCCAGCTGAAGACTACATCGTCGGCGCTTTGCGCCATGCGCGCGGTAATGCGGCGTGCAAAGTCGAACTCCTGTGATGGCAAGCAATGCGGCACTCCTGCGGCGCGTTGCAGCGCGAGCGGCAGAAACGGATTCGCATTGCCGCGCGCGGGCCACACGTCGTCACTGAGACCGGTGATCCAGAGGTGATCGAACACGGAGCCGGCGGCTTCGAAGGGTCCGAGTACCTGCACGGGCGCTCCGGCGCTTTCGGGCTTGAAGAGCCGCTCTTGTGCGAGCGCCGCGATGCGATCGCACATCTGTAGCGGTTCCATGGACGGCGTGACGAGGTCGAAGTGGGAAAAATCGGCGAGCAATTCCGACCACGCCTGCACCGTCTGGTACTCGGCGCTGCTCAGCGGACGCCCTCGGTCGTCATTGCCCGGCCAGCCAAGCGCCTCCAGCAGTTCGCTGATGCTGTTGGCCCACTCGCTCGGAAGCCGCTGCGGTTGCAGTTGTTCGGCGAGTCGAGCGAATCGGTTCAAATGCCACTTCAGGGAAGGACAGCGCACGGGGTTACGCTCGGACGTGAGCGCCTCAAGCAGGCGCGCCAGGTCGATCTGAGGGCCGGAGATGCCACGGAGGTGAACGTCGAAACGAGCGCGCTCGCTGGCCTCTGCCTGCGAAGACCCGATGTGAGGCGACCGTATCAGCAACGTCGCATCGTGCGTCGGCACCATGCCGACGGCAAGTCGAACGGCCGTAAGCGCAACGGCGATCAGCGGATATTCGGCCAGTGGCTGGCCGAGCGAGAGGTCGAACGCACGCGGCGCCTCTGCGTTGCTGACCAGCAGCGCCTCCGGGTTGAGTACGGCCGTGAATATTTGTTCCGCCTGCGCGCGCAGATCGCTAAGTCGCGGAACAACGATGCCGATTCGCGTGCCTTCGTCAGCCTGCAGTTTGGACCGTGCCCAGCGCGCGGCTGACGTGAGTTCGTCTTCCGCATCTGCTGCGGCGATGCACTGAGCGCTCGCGGGCACCGTCCAGCTCTGGTCCGGCACGAGGCTGACGACCTCCACACCGGCTGATTTCAGGGCCGCATGTAACCTTTGTTGTTGCGGCGTAAAGTCGTCAAAACCGTACAGCGCGAACCTCGCCGGCAGTTTCGCTCCTTTTGCGATGACTGTGCACAGCTCATCAGGCAGACAGGCGGGGTCGGTCCATCCGTTCTTTTGGCACAACCGGCTATACCGTTGCGCCCACTCGAAGAAGTTGCGAGTCTCCGGTGAAATCCCAAACGCGGCCACGGAGAACGGAACATCGTATTCGTGCAACAGCTGCCACGCCTGCCACGCCAGTTTTACGAAACCGGCTTTACCGACCGTGATGGCCCTTTCCGATCCTGCGATGATCTCCTGCCACAACAGTTGCGCCTGGGCCGGCGAGAGCAACATCAGTTCTGTCGCGCCGCTTAACAGGCACTCCTGCCAGGTGCGCGCAAGCCATGCATCCCAGGGCAGCACGGCGGGGGTTTCCCATGCGTCGCGGGCGCACCTGAGTTGAGACTCACATGCTGCGAGAACCTGCCGCGATGCACGGCGATTCTCGGTCAGCACCGTGGCGCCCGACAGAGCCTCTTTAACGGCCGACTGAAACAACTCCGAATAGCGACCCATCACGTCTCCGGTACTCCCCTTGCTATCACGACGCAATCGAGGAAGCAACGGTCGTCATGAGGAAAAAGTGTGGAAAGCAGAAGGAAAAGGCAGAAGTAGGAAGGCAGAAGGAAGAGGTCTGCACCTGGCCTTCTTCCTCCTTCCTTTCTAGGCTTTGCCCGTCCGCCGAGAACTATGTTTTAATCTCCGCCCATGGACCTCGCCGCGAAGCTCGCAGAATTGAAGTCTCGCGACAAGCTGGCTGAAGAGGGTGGCGGCCCGCAGCGTCGTGAAAAGCAGCATAAAGAAGGCAAGATGTCGGCGCGGGAACGAGTAGAGTTCCTGCTGGACGAGAATACATTCGAAGAAACCGACAAGCTGGTGACGCACCGCTGCAGCGATTTCGGAATGCAGCAACAGAGGTTCTATGGAGACGGCTTTATCACCGGTTACGGCCGCATCGAGGGCCGGCTGGTATTCGTTTTCGCACAGGACTTCACCGTCTTCGGCGGATCACTCTCGGAGGCGAACGCCGCCAAGATCGTCAAGATCATGGACATGGCGATGCGTGTTGGCGCGCCCGTGATTGGCCTGAACGATTCAGGCGGAGCGCGCATCCAGGAAGGAGTGATGTCGCTGGCCGGTTACGCCGACATCTTTCTGCGCAACACGCTGGCCAGCGGCGTTGTGCCGCAGATCTCCGCCATCATGGGACCTTGCGCGGGCGGCGCAGTCTATTCGCCGGCCATCACCGACTTCATTCTCATGGTCGACAAGACCTCCTACATGTTCATCACCGGCCCGGACGTGATCAAGCTGGTCACCCACGAAGAGGTGACCAAGAATGAACTTGGCGGCGCGGCAACGCACAACGAGACATCCGGCGTGGCGCACTTCATGGCGCAGGACGACGCCGAGTGCCTGTCGATGATCCGCGAGCTGTTCAGCTTCATCCCGTCGAACAACCTTGAAGATCCGCCGCGGCGCGAGTGCACCGACCCGATCGACCGCGAAGATTCGTCGCTGGATTCCCTGGTTCCGGCCGAGTCCAATATGCCCTACGACATCAAGGACGCGATCAGCGCCATTGTTGACGACGGATACTTCTTTGAGGTCCATGAGCATTATGCGAAAAACATCGTTATCGGGTTTGCCCGCCTCAACGGGCGTCCGGTGGGCATAGTTGCCAACCAACCGGCGTTTCTCGCCGGAGTGCTCGACATCAACTCGAGCGTGAAGGGCGCGCGTTTCGTGCGTTTCTGCGATGCATTTAACATCCCGCTGATCACGTTCGAGGACGTTCCCGGTTTCCTCCCGGGCACCAACCAGGAGTACGGCGGCATCATTCGCCACGGGGCAAAGCTGCTGTTCGCTTTTGCCGAGGCGACCGTGCCCAAGATCACGGTCATTACGCGCAAAGCCTATGGCGGCGCCTATTGCGTCATGGCTTCCAAGCACATCCGGGCGGACGTCAACTACGCCTGGCCCACGGCGGAGATCGCCGTCATGGGGCCCGAAGGCGCCGTGGATATCGTGTACAAGACCGAGTTGTCGAAAGAAACCGATCCGGCGCGTCGAGAAGTACTGCGCAAACAGAAGATAGAAGAGTTTCGCGACCGTTTTGCCAACCCGTATGTCGCGGCCGACCGCGGCTTCGTCGATGCGGTCATTCAGCCGCACGAGACGCGCAAGAAAATCATTCAGGCTTTGGAAATGCTGCAGACGAAGCGGGACAAAAATCCGCCCAAGAAGCACGGGAATATACCGCTGTAAGGTGGGATGAAATCGCAGATGGATGATGGTAGATGGAGGATATCAACATCTGCCATCATCCATCATCCATTCTGACATGCAGCTTACGCTGCCTGCGCGGCCGTCTTCTTTTCTGCCTTTACGGTCACTGGAACGCCGTTAGTGACTGAGTCAAAAACCAGCGAGAAGGTAGGCCCAAGATTGACGATCTCCTGAAGCT
>JAEZPW010000240.1 GCA_023441255.1 Acidobacteriota bacterium | reverse complement strand
GCTACGCCTGGGCTCTCGGACTGTTCGTGGTGGCCGGCATCAGCGACGGCCTGGATGGATTACTCGCCCGCGCCCTTCACCAGAAGACGACCCTCGGGCAGTATCTTGATCCAATCGCCGACAAGCTTCTGTTGAGTTCTATGTTCCTGGTGCTTTCGATCACTCACAAAATTCCGTGGAAGTTCACGGTCCTGGTATTCAGCCGCGACCTGTCCATTCTTGCCACCTGCGCGGTTCTTTACGCCACCAACGCTTTTCGAGATTTTCGGCCCAGCATCTTCGGAAAGATGAACACGGGGGCACAGGTCGCCGCCATATTCTTTGTGCTTCTCCACCAGGTCAACTCCGCAAGTGCCATCCATGTGGCGATGGTTGTGCTCCTGTGGATGGTCTTCGCCTTCACTCTGCTTTCCGGCATCCACTATGCGCTGCTCACAGGCCAGAAACTGCACAGCGCAGACCGCAGTCGGCACACAGCCGCTCGCTGATCCTCCTTCTGCATCCCGAGGTACGGCTCTTTCGCCTGCGTTTTCCTTTCGGTTGCTTCGAGCTATACCGGATATCTACAATCGTTGATTCTGTTACCGGCTGCCAGACGGCCGAAAGAGCACATTATGTCTTTACGTTTCTTCAACACGCTGTCGGGAAACATTGACGAGTTTATTCCTCAGCAAGACCGCGAAGTGCGCATGTACGCCTGCGGACCGACTGTTTACGACTATGGACACATAGGCAATTTCCGCACGTTCGTGCTGGTGGATGTCCTGCGCAGGTTCCTGCTGCAGAGCGGCTACAAGCTGAACCATGTCATGAACATCACCGACGTGGACGACAAGATCATCCGCAATGCCGCGCGCGACGGCGTCAGCGTGCAGGAATACACGAAGAAGTACGAGAAGGCGTTCCTTGAAGACTCGTCACTGCTCAACATCGAACGCCCGGAGAAGATAGTACGCGCCACCGAGCACATCCCCGAGATGGCTCACTTCATCCGCGAACTGGAAGAGAAGGGATTCGCCTATCGCGCCGAAGACGGCTCATACTATTTCCGCATCGCCACGTTTCCTGATTACGGAAAGCTTTCGAAAAAAGATTTTGCCGGCATGCAGGACGGCGCTCGCGTCGAAGTGGACGAGTACGACAAAGATAGCGCGCGTGACTTCGCGCTGTGGAAGGCTCCGAAGCCCGGCGAAGCCAGATGGCAGACCGAGATCGGTGAAGGACGTCCCGGCTGGCACATCGAGTGCTCTGTCATGTCGATGGAATATCTTGGCCAGACACTGGATATCCACGCCGGCGGCGAAGACCTCGTTTTCCCGCACCACGAGAACGAGATCGCGCAGTCCGAGGCGCTTACCGGAAAACCGTTTTCACGTTATTGGTTGCACTGCCGTTTTCTCCTGGGCGAGGGCGACAAGATGGCGAAGTCTCTCGGCAACTTCTACACGCTCCGCGACCTCGTTCTCAGAGGACACAAGCCCTCGTCTATTCGTTACCTGCTCACGTCCGTTCCGTTCCGCAAGCAACTGAACTTCACCTTCGACGGTCTGAAGACCGCGGCTAATGCCGTCGAGCGTCTGCGTAACTTCAAGTTGCGTATCGAAACGGGCAAGTTCCAGGAAGGCAGCAGCGAGCGAGTGCAGGCACTGGCGCACAAAGCCATCGAGGACATGCGTACCGCACTCGATGACGACCTGAACACCGCCGCGGCTCAAGGCGCCATCTTCGAAATGGTTCGCGACGCTAACGCCGCAGCCGACTCCGGCGAGGTCAGGAATGGTGACATCCCTGCGCTTCTCGATGCTCTGCAGAAATTCGACGATGTTTTCGCCGTCCTCAAAGATGACGACTCCGAAAAGATGCGCTCCATCTACCAATGGGCGAAGGAAGAAGGTCGTCTCCAGGGAGCAGCCGAAGAATTCATAAACGCCGTCAAGTCCAGCGAACTCAGTGACGAAAAGATCGACGGGCTTATCGTCGAAATGCAAGCTGCACGCAAGGCTCGCAACTTCGCGCGTTCCGACGAGATTCGTAACGAATTGAATACGGCGGGCATCGTTGTTGAGATAACAAAAGATGGTGCCCGATGGAAACGCAAGTGACCACGTACAACCTTGCGCTTGTCGGTTTCGGCAATGTTGGGCAGGCACTCGTGCGTCTGCTGCGCGCCAAACGCACCCCGCTGCGCGAGAGATACGGCATTGAGTTCCGCATCACCGGAATCGCAAGCCGCAGAATCGGCTGGCTCACTGATGAAGCTGGCTTCGACTTGGATGCGCTCTGCTCCGCCCACTTGTCATCCCGACCGGAGCCGCGGAGCGGCGTAGCGGACCGACCCGCTTCTCGGGCCTGCACCGATGTCCGCGAATGGCTTCAGGCCGCCCGGGCCGACGTACTTTTCGAGGCAACATCCCTAAACCGCCAAACCGGCCAGCCCGCCTCCGATCACATCCGAGCCGCCCTTGAACACGGTGCTCACGCGATCAGTGCCAACAAAGGGCCGGTCGTCTTTCATCTTGACTCACTGAACGAACTGGCTCGCGCGAACGGCAAGCAGTTTCTGTACGAGTCCTCCGTCCTGGATGGCACGCCCATCTTCAACATGTTCCGACACTGCCTGCCCGCCATCGAACTGCGCGGTTTTCGTGGCGTTCTCAACTCCACCACGAACGTGATCCTGACCGGGATGGAGCGCGGCCTGAGCTTCGCCGAATCACTCGCCGAGGCACAGCGGCTCGGCGTCGCCGAAACCGATCCGACCGACGACATCGAGGGTTGGGACGCCGCCGTGAAAACCGTTGCGCTCGCCAACGTGCTGATGACCGCTCACCTGACACCCGCGAGCGTTGACCGCCACGGCATTGCGCATCTCACTGCTGAGCAGGTGCGGGCTGCACGTTCGGACGGCAAAACGTATAAACTCGTATCCCGAGCCATGCGGCACGATGGCCGCGTGATCGCGAGTGTCAGGCCGGAACTGGTGCCTCTCAACGACTCGCTTGCGCTGGTCGAGGGAACTTCTTCTATCGTTTATTTCGAGACTGACATGTTTCCGGGACTGGCCCTGACAGAAGATCATGCCGGGCTCGACGCCACGGCTTATGGCATGCTGGCCGATTTCATCGAAGCGGTGAGCACGCACTGATTAGTGCCGTACCGATTGTGTACCGCCGGGTCTTCGACCCGGCGAGGTGCGTGGCGAAGTCACGGACGTGCCCGGCACTACCCGTCATTAGGAGATGAACAATGTCGACGACGGCGCAAACACTCGATGCAGGACCGATCGTTCGTAACCTGGCATGGATCCGCGATCAGTTCCCAGCGCTACAACTCGAAGTTGACGGCCAACCCGCCATCTACTTCGACGGTCCGGGCGGCACCCAGGTTCCGCAGCGCGTCATCGACGCCATTTCGGACTACCTCGTTCGCTCGAGCTCGAATACGCACGGGACCTTTGTAACGAGCCGCCGCACCGACGCAACCATTGCCGCAGCACACGCAGCCATTGCTGACCTGCTCGGTTGTGATGACGACGAGGTCGTTTTCGGCGCCAACATGACCTCGCTCACGTTCGCCATGAGCCGTGCGATCGGGCGCAACCTCGGCGCCGGTGATGAAGTGATCGTCACTACGCTCGACCACGACGCGAATGTCGCTCCATGGCGTGCGCTTGCCGAAAAGGGCGTCACCATTCGCCAGGTAGACGTCCGTCCTGGGGCCTGCACGCTCGACATGGACGACCTTGCCGGCAAGCTGAACCAGCGAACGAAAGTGGTTGCTGTAGGTTTTGCCTCGAATGCGGTCGGCACCATCAATGACGTTCCCGCCGTCATTAAACTCGCCCACGAGGTCGGTGCGCTGGTTTACGTGGACGCCGTTCATTACGCGCCGCACATGGCCATCGATGTCCGCGCGCTCGATTGCGACTTCCTGGCCTGTTCGACTTATAAGTTCTTCGGCCCCCACATGGGCGCCGTATACGGCAAACGTGAACACCTGCAGCGCTTGCGACCCTACAAGGTGAGGCCCGCATCAGACGCTACTCCCGATCGATGGGAGACCGGCACGCAGAATCATGAAGCGCTCGCCGGGGTGAGTGCTGCCGTTTCTTACATCGCTGAGCTTGGTCTAAGGATCGAGCCGACCGTTGAGACGCGTCGCGAGGCCCTGCTGGCCGCATATCGCGCAATTCACGCCTACGAGAAGAGCCTTGCCGAGCGGCTCATCGCCGGACTGCTGCAGATACCCGGCCTCACGCTATACGGCATTACCGACCCGACGCAGTTCGATCGGCGCACGCCCACGGTGGCCGTCCGTGTTGAAGGCCACATGCCCGCTGAGCTTTCCACCACGCTCGGTGACCGCGGCATCTTCACCTGGGAAGGGAACTACTACGCAATTAATCTGACCGAGCGCCTCGGCCTCGAGGATAAGGGTGGCATGTTGCGTATTGGGCTGGTGCACTACAACACTGCCGGCGAGGTCGACCGTTTCTTGGAGGAGCTGCGCAGAATCGTCGCGCCCTAAAGGAAGCTTTAAGGAAGCTTTGTCATTCCGAGCGCAGCGAGGAACCCCTACCCGCGCAACCAATGCGACTCAACCGTAGCACCTACGTGCCACTGGCCTTCTTGCGTTCTCGTGCGGAGAGCGCGGCTACAGCATCGTCGGGATTTTCAGTCGTTTCTGCCAGTTCGACAAAGCCGTCATCGGGTGTGTATTCGTGGCGATGCTCGGCCATCTGCCTTTTAAGTTCCTGCAATTCGCGCGCGAGATTTATGACCACTTCACTGAGCGGGTCCTGAATTTCCTTCGGGTCAGTAATCACCACGCGTTTTCCGTTGCGGAAGATGATGTGTCCGGGAACTCCGACGATTGTCGAGTTATCCGGCACATCTCTCAGCACCACTGAACCCGCGCCGATACGGGAGTTCTCCCCCACCACGATGTTGCCCAGCACCTTGGCCCCGCCGCCGATCACAACGCCATTTCGCAAGGTCGGGTGCCGCTTGCCTTTGTTCAGCGTAGTGCCGCCGAGCGTCACGCCCTGGTAGATTGTCACGTCGTCGCCGATCTCGGTGGTCTCGCCGAAAACTACTCCCATCCCGTGATCTATAAACAGCCGGCGTCCGATCGTGGCCCCCGGGTGTATTTCGATTCCGGTAAAGAACCGAACACACTGCGAGAGGAAACGAGCGGGTGTGTGCGCGCCGTGTTTCCACAGCCAATGATTTACGTGGTGAGCCCAGACCGCATGCAGCCCGGGGTAGCAGAGGAGCACTTCGACCATGGAACGCGCGGCGGGGTCACGGTCGAAAACCGACTGGATGTCTTCGCGAATTGTCCTTAAGAATGCCACGGCGACAGAACTGCTCAAATATTGGATGCCGCGAGAACTACGAAAGCGTTTTTCGAATCGGACCTACCCAGGAACGAGGCTCCCGTTTTGGGTCGGCATCAGTGCCCAACAGACTACTGCGACTTAGGTCAGAACCAGCCGTTTTTGATCGGCTGCCGGCCGAGATGCGCATTATACTCAGCCGCAATCTTGGATGCGCACGGCCCCGCTGGATTCGCGGGCTACTCGCAGCGTTCAGACCCACCCTTCGCTTCCCGAGGGATGAGGCACCCACAGCGACCTGGAAACCAGAAACTCGCAGTTTTGGGCGGATTCTAGTCCCCCGTGCTCTCTACCGGGAGTACCGCCTCTTCTTGGTTGCGGGCTTTCAACTCCGCACCGGTCACGATCGCCACCGCCGCAACAATGATCACCGTACCGGCGAGTATGAACCCGGTGATCCGCTCATCCAGTACTAGCCAGCCGAGGAACACGGCAACGACCGGATTCACGTATGCGTACGTCGTGACCTTTGTCGTCGGAACATGCTCGAGCAGCCAAACGTAAGCGGTGAACCCAGCCCACGAACCGAAAATCACGAGATAGATGATCGCGCCCAGACCGCGATGCGACCACACCGCCCGGTGCTGGTCTCCGAATGCCAACCCCACTAACACATTGATGGTTCCCGCGAAAGTCATCTCCCAGCCGGTGGCGGCGAACGCATCCACGCTGAGTTTCCACCTTTTGGAAAGCACCGAACCGGTGGCCCAACTTACGGAAGCCCCCAACAGCACGAAAGATCCGATGAGTTGGGCATGACCTATCGAACTCGTGTGCGTCAGCTCCGGCCATATCAAGACCACAATTCCGGCAATCCCAAGCGCTATACCCATTAGCGCGCGAGGTGACACGCGGTGTTCGCCGGGAAACACGAACGTCTCCAGCACAAGGAACCAAATCGGCGTGATGGAGATCAGCAGTGCTGCCAGTCCCGTCGGCACCCATTGTTCTGCCCACGCTAGCACCACATTTGAAGTGGTGAGCAGAAGGAACCCGATCACCGTCAGCCGTACCGCCTCGCTGGCCGTGAGTCTCACGCGTTTGCCCCGCAGTGCGCAGTACGCAAGCATGAGCGTGCCCGCGATCAGAAAGCGAGTGCCGGCCATCAGCGCGGGTGGAACCTCCTCCACCGCGATACGAATGGCCAGATACGTCGAACCCCAGAAAACGTAGACCAGCGCGAACGCCAGTACGACTTTCCAGCGAGCCTGGGATGTCGTCGAGAGCTGCATCGGAAATACCACGATAGCAGAAGCTGCGTCCTTCGTCTTTCGTCCTTAGTTGTTGGTCGTCTGAGATATCCGATTAAACGCGAGCGCGAAAACGTCCTCGGCCCGGCAACTACCGACCAGGCACCAACGTCTCCCGAGGGGTTACATTCTCGACAACTCAAAGCTATAATGTAGCCGTCCAACAAATGTGCTCTGGCGCAATGGTGAACACATGTCGGCTCGCTTCAACAAGAACGTGGATTACACACGGCCTTTTTCCTGGCTCAGCATAGCCTTGGCCTATCCCCGCGTTCCCCTGCGTCTCCGGCCGACGGACGCCCGCGCCAATCTTTTCGCAGGCGATTAACTCTCCTTCCATTCTTTCTGTTCTGCTGCATAGCACAGGGTCTTTCGCTTCGCTGACGCGAAAGCACGTTGCGTGCCGCAAGTTTTCTCGAAATAGTTCATTGCACTATTTGGAGTGCAGAGTTGGAGGGTGCCATGTCCGCAAAGACCACCATGCCCCCGGCAGTGCCGAATCTGAAGACGCCTGTTCCGGGACCGAATGCTCGTCGTATTATCGAAGCCGACGAGAAACACATTTCTCCGTCCTATACCCGAGGCTACGGACTTGTAGCCAAGCGTGGCTACGGCTGTGTCATCGAAGACCCCGACGGCAACCAGTTCCTCGACTTCGCTGCCGGCATCGCTGTCACCTCGACCGGCCATTGCCACCCCGAAGTGGTGGAAGCCATCCGCAAGCAGGCGGGCGAACTGATCCACATGTCCGGCACCGACTTTTATTACGAAAACATGGTCACCCTCGCCGAGAAGTTGAGCGCCATCGCCCCGATGAAAGGCCCCCACAAGGTCTACTTCGGCAACTCCGGAGCCGAGGCCATCGAGTGCGCCTTGAAGCTGTCGCGTTATCACACCAAACGGCAGGGAATCATTGCCATGATCGGCGCCTTCCACGGACGCACCATGGGAGCGCTCTCGCTGACCGCGTCTAAGCCGCAGCAGAAGCGTCGCTTTGCCCCGCTCGTCCCCGGTGTCGAGCACGTCCCCTATCCCAACGTTTATCGCCGTCCTGCCGGCATGACCGAAGAACAGTACGGCATCGAGTGCGCGCGCTATATAGAAGACAAGCTGTTCAAGACATTCCTTCCGCCCGAGGAAGTCGCCGCCATTTTCATCGAAGCCGTTCAGGGCGAAGGCGGCTACCTCGTCGCGCCCGATTCCTTTTTGCGCGAAATCCGCCGCATCTGCGACCAGTACGGCATCCTCATGGTCTGCGACGAAGTTCAGTCGGGCTGCGGTCGCACGGGCAAGTGGTGGGCTGTGCAGCACTCCGGCGTTGAGCCCGACATGATCACCGTGGCCAAAGGCATTGCCAGCGGCATGCCCTTGAGCGCCTGCATTGCAAAGGCCGAGGTCATGGACTGGGTTCCCGGTTCCCACGCCTCAACCTTCGGCGGTAATCCCGTCTGCAACGCCGCCGCCATCGCTACGCTGAATATTATCGAACGCGAGCTGCTGAAGAACGCCAAAGAGATGGGCAACTACATCATGCAGCGCATCGAAAAGTGGCCCGAAACCATGCCTATGGTGGGCCACGTCCGCGGCCGTGGCCTGATGCTAGGTGTAGAAATCGTAAAGGACAAGAACACCCGGGAACCCGCTGGGCAGGAGCGTGACCAGATCTGCGACATCGCGTTCAAGCACGGTCTGCTCCTGCTCGGCGCAGGTCCGAATACGCTCCGAATGTGCCCGCCGCTTGTCGTGAACAAACAGCAAATCGACACTGCCCTGGATATCATGGAACGTTCCATCCACGAAGCCGCCGGCGACGGCGTTCAAACCGGAGTCGGACGTCCGCAGGGAGCCTGAAACACGCTACAAGGGTTGAGAACACGTGACTCTGAACATCAAGGCCGGTGCTGCCAGCGCCGGCCTTTCCGCTGCCACCTAGGGGTGATTTCTTCCAGTTTCCACTTTTAGAACAGACTGCCGAATCTGCCGATTCTGTACGCGGAGCAAGCTAAAGTTCATCCATGCTACGAGCGTTTCTCGGCGTCTTTCAGCGGTTCATGCGTGTCCTCGAGCGGGGCACCACGCTCATACGAGGCCATGCGTCCTCGCTCCCCGACCACATAGCCACCGCGCAACGTGGCGAAGACGAGACCTACTTCTATCTCCGCCGCAATGGATACGTAGTCGTGGCCCGCAACTGGCGGGTTTCCGGACGAAAAGGCGAGATCGACCTCATCGCCTGGGAAGGCGACGTGCTCTGCTTCGTTGAGGTCAAAACCCGCACCTCCCGTGACGTCAAGCCTGCAGAAGCGGCGGTCGACAGCGACAAGCAAAAGCAACTTCGCGGCATGGCCCGGTCTTATCTACGCCGTTACCAGCGCACCAGAAAACCCGGCCCGCAGGCTACCCCTCCTACGCGTTTCGACGTAGTTTCCGTGTATTACGATCAGCGCTCCGGCGCGCTCACTGACATCGTGCTGTTCCGCGGCGCTTTCGCAATGGCTTAGAATGGAGTGTCCGCTGCACGTTTCATGTAGTGAAAGGATTCCAGCCCTTGCCAGAACTCAGAAGAGACCCCATCGTCGGACGTTGGGTGATCATTTCTACCGACCGCGCCAAGAGGCCCACCGATTTTGCCCGGGAACAAGTAAAGATGCGGGGCGGTTTCTGCCCGTTCTGTTACGGTAATGAGAGTAAGACCCCTCCTGAGATTCTGGCGTATCGACCGAGCCCGAACGGCACTCCCCCACCGCAGAAAGACTCGCCGGGGTGGACGGTTCGCGTAGTTCCGAACAAATTCCCGGCACTCGGTATCGAAGGGAATCTCAACCGCCAGGCCGAGGGCATGTTCGACAAGATGAACGGCATTGGCGCCCACGAAGTCATCATCGAGACCCCACAACATGCGCAGACCCTGGCCACTATGCCCGCCAAGCGCATCGAGGACGCACTCTGGGCCTTCCGTGACCGCATCCTGGACCTGCGCCAGGACAAGCGCTTCAAGTACATCCTTATTTTCAAGAACCATGGCGAGGCAGCAGGCGCCTCCCTTGAACACTCGCATTCTCAGCTCATCGCCCTTCCCATTCTGCCGCGCCGCGTCGTCGACGAGCTCGAAGGCGCCAAGCAGTACTTCATCTACAAGGAGCGCTGCGTCTTCTGCGATATCGTCCGCCAAGAACTCGACACCGGCGTGCGCGTCATCGCCGAAAACGAAAGCTTTGTCACCCTCGCTCCCTACGCTCCGCGCTTCCCATTCGAGACCTGGGTCCTCCCTAAACGCCACGAGTCTGCGTTCGAGAACTCGTCCTCGCAGATGTTCCGTGACCTCTCCTACGCTCTGAAGACGCTTCTCACCAAAGCAGAAAACGTGCTCGAAAATCCCGCATACAACATGATCATTCACACATCTCCCGTGCAGGAACCCGAGCAGGAGCACTATCACTGGCATATTGAGTTCATGCCAAAGCTGACCAAGACGGCAGGATTTGAGTGGGGCACAGGGTTCTACATCAACCCCACTCCTCCAGAGGAAGCAGCGAAGTTTCTGCGGGAAGCCAGCGTGGAAGAACCGATCGTCGTCCAGCCCTGATAGGCGCTCGACTCGGAAATAATGATCGTTCCGACACGCGAGCACTCGCGCCGCCTGAGCTTTTATAAGAGGGTTGTCATTCCGAGCGCAGCGAGGAACCCTACCTGCGCAGACGACTTCGGCCTTCAGTCCGCAGCAGCGCGCCGCACGATCAGGCATGTGATGTCATCGTGCTGAGGCGTCGTGCCCACGAAGATATCCAGCGCGCGAACTATTCCGTTGAGCATGTCGGGCGCCTTTCGCTGGCGGTTGCCGGTCACCGCGGCGATCAACCGTTCATCACCGTACTCCTGCCCGCCTGCGTTGACTGCCTCTACCAGGCCATCGGTGAATATGAACAGCGTGTCCCCCGGGTCCAGTGAGACGCTTCCGGACGCATATGGCGCCAGCGGCACAATTCCCAACGGCAACCCGCCAACGTCAAGACGCTCCAGTTTTCCGACGCCAGCTGCTCCGTCCACTGAACTGGCTCGCAGCAACATCGGAGCGTTGTGCCCGGCGTTGATGTACGTGAGCGCGCCTGTGGAGGGCGCGTACTCGGCCAGGAATGCCGTGGTGAACCGCTGGCCTCCGCGGCTGTGCTCGCAGGCGTAGCGGTTCAGGCCCTCCGTCAACTCGACAAGCGACGTGGTCTGCGCTGAGAGCGTATGCAGGCTGGCTTGGAAAGTAGCCATGAGCAGCGCAGCCGGAAGGCTCTTGCCCGCTACATCGGCAACGGTGAGCAACACCGGTGAATCCGCTCCATCGCACCCATTGCGGTAAAAGACGTCGTAGAAGTCTCCAGCCACTGTATTCGCGGGGCGATTGTAGAACGCGACATCTAGCCCGGGGATGTCCGGAGCCGTCTCCGGCACCAGCCACAGCTGGATCTCGCGCGCGATCTGCAGGTCGCGCTTAAGCGTCACGCGGTCGGCCACTTCCATCAGCAGCAGACCCAGTAGCAGCAACCCGGCGATCAACCGAGTCGTGCTTGATTGCACCATCACCTCGCCGAAACGGAACTCAAACCCTATGACCAGCAGGACCACCGCAAACAGCAGCACGATCCGGCGTGCCGGCGACAGCTTGCTCAGTATGGCCCAGAATAGCGACTTGAGAACGTACTTGATCCGCTGCCCGTGCGTGGCGAACGTCTGGTCGTCTGTTTTGATCTCCTGTGAATAGAGCCGGTAGCCGGTCTCGGCTTCCGTCTTGAACTGGTTCCAGAGTTCTGCCAGTTCCAGACCTTCGGTCACTCGCTCCCAGAATCCTCTCGCGCTCTGCCCGGACCTGTCCGGCGGAAGTTGTGCATTCAGTCGCGTTCTGGGTGCTGGCGTCGCCATCACCGCAATTATAGGTGGAAGAGTCACGACATGCGCAACGAAACGCCTTCCGCCTTCAGCAGCTATGGAAGGGACCCCTCTTGTGGTCGCACAATTTGCCACTTGCCTGTGAAGCTCTTCACGACTGTAATCCACTACAGGCGGGTTCACAGCATAAGCCGCAAATAATCACACCGACGTTTCAGGGTTGTGTACTAGGATTCCCATGAATCTTCGCAAAACTGCTCATTGTCTCCTCACCGTTTGCATACTGTGCGCGGCCCTAGATCTGTCGGCGCAAAACACACAACTGTCACAAGGCTGGCGTTTCCTGACCGACCCACAGGCCAGGTATTCGCCCTCGGAACTGCCCGCGGCAGAACGCGCCGATTGGCGGCCGGTCCTCGTCGACAGGTCATGGAACGCGCAGTTTGACGACCTTCGCGACTACATGGGCGTCGCCTGGTACCGCGTTTCCTTTGACGTGCCTCGCTTCGAAACTCCACGCCATGCACTCCTGCGGTTCGGCGCCGTGGACTATCTCTCGGAGGTCTGGGTCAACGGCAAACCCGTCTGCAAACACGAAGGCGGCTACACACCTTTCGCATGCGACGCATCTTCAGCTGTGCATCCCGGCGCCAATGAACTCATCGTGCGCGTCATAGATCCGCCCCGGGACGAGAAGCCGGGGACCCCGCGCTTCCCGGACATGCGTTACAACGCCATCCCGCACGGAAAGCAGAACTGGTACGTGCAGACCGGCGGCATCTGGCAGCCGGTGGTCCTCGAGTTCCGGCCGTCCACCTACATCGAGCAGGTACATGTGACGCCGCAAATCGATGGCAAGGTGAGAATTGAAGCCTTCCTGGCTGGCGATCGACGCACTGGCCACGTCGCTTACATAATCCGCGACAAGGCTGGCGCTGCGGTTGCTTCAGGCCTGACTGAAGCAACTGAAGGAGTCGCAAAGGCCACAGCGCAGGTGAACGGCCCTGAGCTCTGGACCACGAGTTCTCCCGCGCTGTACACCGTGGAGGTCAGTCTCAATGGCGGCGAAGACCTTCGTCGCGAGCGCTTCGGCTTCCGAAAGTTTGAGGCCCGTGATGGCAAGCTCTTTCTGAACGGTGAACCTTTCTACATGGTTGCCGCGCTCGACCAGGACTTCTACCCCGAAACGATCTATACGCCGCCCTCGAAGGAGTACGTTCGCAACCAGATGATGAAAGGCAAGCAGATGGGCTTGAACCTCCTGCGGTGCCATATCAAGGTCTGTGATCCGCAGTACCTTGAGGCGGCCGATGAAGTCGGCATGCTCGTCTGGTACGAGATCCCCTCCTGGTTCGATGGCGCTGCCAACTTCAGCCCTGAAGCGGCACAGCGTGGTGAGCGCATCTTCGCCGAGATGGTAGAACGCGACTGGAACCACCCCGCCATCGTTGTCCAGAGCGTGATAAACGAATCCTGGGGTGCGAACTTGAAGGACGCGGATCAGCGCCACTGGCTTCGTGAAGCCTTCGACCGTTCAAAAGGACTGACAGCTCCCCTTGGCCGCCTCATCGTAGACAACAGTGCCTGCTGCGACAACTTTCACCTTAAGACCGACCTCGACGACTTCCACCAGTACTTCTCCATTCCGGACAACTTTGCGAAATGGGACAAGTGGACATCCGAGTTCGCGTCACGTCCCAAGTGGACGTTCAGTCCGCACGGCGACGGTGTTCGCACCGGCAAGGAACCGCTCATAGTCTCAGAATTCGGTAACTGGGGCCTTCCAAAACTGCCGGCCAGCCTGCCATGGTGGTTCAGCCGCGACTTCAACGGTAACCAGTTGACGCGTCCCGCCGGCCTCTTCGAGCGATTTGCCGACTACAAGTTCACGCGACTCTATTCGACCTACAACGATCTGGCCGAAGCGACGCAGTGGCACCAGTTCGAGTCGCTCAAGCACGAGATCGAAGACATGCGGCAGCACGGCTCCATTCAGGGCTACGTCATCACCGAATTTACGGATATCAACTGGGAAGCGAACGGCCTGATGGATATGTCGCGCAACCCCAAGGTCTATGCGGGGCGCCTCGCACAGATTCAGCAGCCTGACTTGATCCTGGCTCAGCTGCCCCAGCGCAACTACGCTTCCGGCGATCTCGTCCACCTCCGCATCCTCGCCTCGCATTATGGTCCGTCGGATTGGCAGGGGGCTCGCGTTCGGTGGTCAACGCAGTCGGGTGCCGCAGGCGAATTCGCAATGTCGCAGCCGCCTGCACGGGGCACGGTTGCCCAACTGAGGGCCATATCGTTACCGGCACCCACTGTCGCCACAGCCCGGAAGGAGTGGATTTCGCTCGAGGTCGTCAGCGCCACCGGGGCGATTCTCGCTCAGAACCTCTATGACATTTATGTCTACCCAGCGCGGCAGGTGAAAACGCGTCCCATTCATATCGCCATCCACGACCCGCGAAACGCATTGCTTAGCCTGGCGCCCGCTCTGCGCAAATCTGGGTACGTACTCACCGATAAGCCCGCCGCCCACGACCTGCTGATCTCATCCGTACTCGACACAGCCGTTGACCAACATCTCGACAACGGCGGCCGGGCCTTGCTCCTGCTCGATTCCACTGACGCCTTGCCAAAGAACTCAGCCATCTCCATGAAGGCGCGCGAGGGCAGCGAATTCGACGGAAACTGGGTCACGAACTTCAACTGGATCGACACCAAGGCTGTCCCGTTCCGGAATGTGGCATTTGGCAACATCCTCGGGTTCGAGGCAGCAGAGGTCACCCCGCACTACGTTCTCCAGAACGTACCGTCGAGCGCTTACGACGACGTTCTAGCCGGCATTTTCTACGGTTGGTTGAACAATAACTCGGCCCTCATGTTCCAGGCCCGGCGCGGCAAAGGCGCGCTGCTGGCGACTACGCTTCGTTTCAGCCGTTACCCGGCTGATCTTTACTCGGCCAACCTGCTTGACGGACTCTTCAGATACGTCGCTTCAGCCGACTTCAATCCAAACTTTGTTTGGCAGTCCACGCAATCGTCAACGGGGCAATCGCAGTAAGCCTGAGCACCAGGCTTATGCTCGTGGGTAAGATTCGAGGTGGACTAGGGATCAGTCCGGCTTTCCGCGCCGAATAGGGAGTACTTGGCCCTAGATCGCGAAATCCTGGGGTGCTTTCTCGTCCTTATTCTGCTTTTTCTCTTCGGCTTCCTTCATGCGCTTCATGCGCCGGGTGCGTTCGAGCGCGATCAGTTCTTCCAGATCGTACCCGTAAGGTCCGTAGGGACGAAAAGCCTTTTCGTCGAAGAGTCGTACGACTCCACAATCATTGCAGACCTGGTAGCTGTACTCACCGTGGCGAATCGGCCAGCCTAGATGGCGATGCCAGCAGCCGCGCAACAGCACCGCACCAGCCGCGCCCAATCCTGCCGCAGCCAATCCGAGCGGAAAAAGCCATCGCGGCATTTTATTTATACGTACCAAGCCGTCCTCCCTGGGTCTCATCGGCGGGGCCCACATTGCCGGCTGAGACGAGTGGCTGTGACAGCCATTCCCGATTTTACCCGGCATCGCGAACGCGAACGTGGTTTTTTTGAGATCGGACAACTTAGTCCGGCAGCAGGTGCCTCATACTGAACAGAGACTCTCCTCCAAGAGGGGCTTCATGCCCGGAGAGAAGGCGGGCGCGCATGAGTACTTATGACCTGATGTTCATGTGGCATTCGGTATGTAACGCTGCGCGCGATATCTGGCAAACGTCACCTACCGCGATTCTGATGATCGGAGTAGTTCTCGCAGCCATTGTGTTCTTCAGCGCAAAACACTAAAAGTCGCCACGCCTGAGGCTCGGCTGAGCACAAGTCAGACTGAGCGCAAATGAGCTGAGCGCAAATCGCACTGAGCACAAATCCCCGAGTGTATTGTCATTCCGAGCGCAGCGAGGAACCCCTACCCTCATCGAAGCATGCCCCGCTAGGCATTACTTCTTCTGCTCCGCCATTACCGGAAGGTCCTGCTCTTTTATTCGGTACTTCAGCGACTCGTGCAGTGTCTCCAGCGTCACCTTAATGCAGACCTCGAGTGACACCTTGTCTGCGAGTTCGCAACCCGCGGACGTTTCCCATATCTTGTTGCCGTCAAGGGCATAAGCGGTGGTAGTGACTTTCACGGCCTTTCCCGGCACGTCGATTTTGGAATAAAGGACAGCGGCCGCGCCTGCTTTCTTGCCGTTATCCAGCACCGTTTCCAGCGGAACATTGATGTCCGAACGCGTCGGGTCGCCTGTCATGTTGACGCGGTTTTCACGCAGGAACTTGTCAAGATCGGTCACTATCCGGGTGAAGATCTCGGGCGCTTTGTGTTCCGCCGTGTTCAGGTTCCCCTGCATGAACACGTACGTTTGATACGCGCTGACGTGTTGTGGCTGGTCCGGCATTTGCGCCAGGACGAACCCGCAGAACGCAAGAACCGCTGCCGCAATCAAAACCCGTTTCATGGCCGCACCTCGCAGGGACGTACCCACGCGCGCGCAGTCGGTCGGCCAACCTCGCCGCTGCCTCGCGCAGCAGACGTGGATCTGTTCTGCGCATTATATGTTCGGTGCACGGCTCAGGAAACTGACTACTTTCTAACCCCGCCGTCTGTCGAATCCCTATTCGGGAAACATGACCTCTGGCCTTTATTCCCGTCTATACTGGTGCGTTTCCTGAAAGTTCAGCACAACACGGAGGCCTCGTCTTGCGTCATTCGAGGGTTGTCCTATCACTGTTCTTTGCGTGCGCCCTCGCGGCCACGTCCATGTTCGGCCAGGAGTCAGCGATGCCCAAAGCGCCAGCTAAGTCGGCAGCCAAGAAATCTGCGGCGACAACTCCGTCTGCAGCTACGGGGATGCCGCAAACAGGCGAGGTTGCGAAAGTGACTCCCGCTTGGCTCAAGTCCTCCACCGATAAGCTTGAGCGCGACCTCGTCGCCAAGTACGGCGAATCTCAGCGTGAACGCGCTGGCCGCGGCCTGAAGCAGGTCGCTGAGTTCTGGCGCACCGAAGACGGCGACAGCAAGGCCTTCGAAGACTTCGTCATCACCAACTTCGCCGGTACGCAGCAGGACATCGACACGCTCTTCACCCGCTACGAATACCTTCTGGAGAAGCTTAACGGCCACATGCAGGAGATCGGCCGCGAGTTCCGCCAGCATAACGACCTCGACGCCGGGCCCATCATGCCTTACGACGAGATCTTCGCCGCTTACTCGCCTTCGGCCCACATCACCGACGATTTCTTCGAGAATAAGCTGGCCTTCATCGCGCTCCTGAACTTCCCGATTACCACGCTCGACCAGCGCCTGGCCGAAGGACCGAACTGGACTCGCCGACAGTGGGCGGAAACTCGCCTCGCCGAGGCATTCAGCAAGCGTATTCCGGCCGATGTCGCGCTCGAAGTGGCAAAGGCCGCGTCCGAAGGCGAGACCTACATCTCGCAGTACAACATCTGGATGCACCACGTCGTCGATGACAAGGGCAATCGCCTGTTCCCGGAGAAGCTACGCCTGCTCTCGCACTGGAACCTGCGCGACCAGATCAAGGCCGACTACGCCGATGAGCAGAACGGCCTGGCCAAGCAGCGTGCGATCCAGAAGGTGATGGAGCGCATTATCTCCCAGACCATTCCCGCTGCCGTAATCGACAACCCGAACCTGGACTGGAACCCGTTCACCAACGAGGTGAAGCCGACGACGGTGAAAGACGGCGAAGTTCCGGGCAAGGACAAGATTGCCCCTAGCAACGCGCCTGAGCCTGACACACGCTACGCCGTGCTGCTCAAGACGTTCCAGGCGTCGCGCAAGGTCGATCCGTACTCGCCGACGGCGCCGTCGCTCATTGAGCGCCGCTTCAACGAGGACCGTCAGCTTCCGGAAGAGCGCGTTCGCAAGATGCTCGTGGACGTGATCACTTCACCGCAGGTCCCTAAAGTCGCCGAGCTGATCCAGAAGCGCCTCGGACGTCCGCTGGAGCCCTTCGACATCTGGTACAACGGCTTCCGTCCGCGCGGACAGTTCACCGAAGCGCAACTCGACGAGATCGTCAGCAGGAAATATCCGAGTCCTGCCGCGTATCAGAAAGACATTCCCAACCTGCTCGCCTTCTACGGCTGGCCGCGCGAACGCGCGGAAGAGATCGCACGGCACATCGTCGTCGATCCGGCGCGCGGATCGGGGCACGCCATGGGATCGGGCATGAAGGGCATGCCTGCGCACCTGCGCACGCGCGTTCCGGCCGGTGGCATGAACTACAAGGGCTTCAACATCGCTATCCACGAGATGGGCCACAACGTGGAGCAGACCATCTCGATGAACAACGTCGACCACTACCTGCTCAACGGCGTCCCGAACACGGCATTCACCGAGGCGCTGGCCTTCGTGTTCCAAGGGCACGACCTGGAACAACTCGGACTGCCCAAGCCGACGGAGCAGGAGGAAGCCCTGCGCACGCTCAACGATTTCTGGGGCACCTACGAGATCGCCGGCGTTGCGCTGGTCGATATGGCGGTTTGGCACTGGATGTACGACCATCCGAATGCCACGCCTGCCGAACTCAAGCAGGCAACGCTGAAGATCGCGCGCGACACCTGGAACCAGTACTACGCGCCGGTCTTCCACCAGAAGGACGTTACACTGCTGGCGGTCTATTCGCACATGATCGACAGCTTCCTCTACCTGCCTGACTATCCGATCGGACACCTGATCGCGTTCCAGGTCGAGGAGCAGATGCGCAAGGCGCAAGCGCAACCGGCCGCGAACGGACAGCAGGCGACGATCGGCTCCGAGTTCGAGCGCATCGCCAAGTTCGGCAACCTCGCGCCTGACTTGTGGATGAAGAACGCGACCGGCGCGCCGGTCGGACCGGAAGCGCTGCTGCAGGCGACGGAAAGGGCGCTGACGCAAGTGCAGTAAAGAATCGGGCCATCGGGCCATCTTGCCATCGGGCGATTCGATGATCAGGTGATCGGGTCATCGGCGGGACGGGGCTTTCGCTCCGTCCCGTTTTTCGTTTGACGAGCGCGGCAACAACCAGCACAGATTCGTCGTGAGCGGAGTGGAGGGACCAGCATTTCGCTGGCAGCGCCACCCCTGCCCCCACCCTTTGGGAATGCAATGTTTACGCGGCTTTGCGAAAGTCAGGTCTGCAAAATCTTGATTCCATTCACGTTAGGTTCGGTTTAAGCAACCCTGGCCCCGCGCCCTTCCGCAGCCGCCGATAAAGCTGTCAAAGAATTCGCGGCACGACTGCCGTGCACAATTCGGAATGTAGCAGGGAATCGCCGGCGGCAAACATAAGGCTGTGGAAATTCACAAAAGTGGAACAAGACACCTCGAGCCATCCATTCGCCGGAAGGCTTCTCGCCGACTCCGGCGGGCGCGTTCATTTCTGAACGGTGCGCTAGTGCAACGACATACCCTTAGCCCGCGTATATCTTCGGAACAATAACGATTTTGTTGGAGGTCTGATGGATTCTCGCGCCATCAAGGTCATTGTCGCGGATGATCACTGCGAAATGCTTAAAGTTACTGCAATGTTTCTCAGCCAACATTTCCAGGTGCTGGCTTGTGTTCCGGATGGGAAAAGCCTGATGCGGCTCGCCCTTGAGCTACAGCCAGACGTGATCGTTTCAGATCTCGATATGCCCGGTTACGACGGGCTTGAAGTCATGCTGGATTTGAAGGATCGAAAACTCAATATACCCTTCGTTCTGATGGGCGCGGGAACCAACGACGTTCTTGAGTTCCTCGATCTAGGTGTGGCAGCTTACGTACACAAGTACGACATTCATGCCGACATCGTAGAGGCTGTGGTAACGGCGGCTGGAGGCGGTAAGTTTATCTCCCGAAGCATCCTGCCAGACGATTCTGGGCGGGGCCCCAGACGCGCAAGAGCATGAGGAGAGTGTCGGGCGGGTGGTAGCCCAGACGACCGATGTGGGGCAGTTCAAGCCGTCGGGTATGAGAAGAACGTCATTGTACTGCCCCACTGAAGCACAACAAGCTCGACTGGGTCACCATCGTATGCGCTCACCGAAAGTTCCTTATCTGTCAACATCAGGCAGATCTGAGGCACCTCAATAGAACAAGTTTTGATTTCGCCAGGCGCGTGCGTTACGATTTCCGCGCTCGATGAGAACTCATGACTTTGCAGTTGCTATTGCGACCTGTGTTGCCGTACTGCTGCTCACCCCGTCGGTTTTCGCGCAGAACGACGTCGACAACATCTATGTCACTCCGAAGGTGACTGCCACGTTCGAGACCAAGCCAGGCCCGGGCATGCTGACGCACTACGTCCAGCCGGTCTATCCGCAGCAGGCGAGGGGCGCCGCCCTCGCGGGCGACGTGACGCTGAAGTACGTCATCAGCGCCGATGGTACGGTCGAGCAGATCGAGCGTTACGGCGGCGACGCCGTGCTGGCCGAGGCAGCCATGGCCGCGCTCAAGCAGTGGAAATTCAAGCCCTACGAATCCGGCGGCAAGCCCGTCCCAAAGCCGGAGAGCGCCTGGTTCCGTTTCGAGATCCGCGAGAACCCGTACTACCAGCAGGAAACGTCGTTGCCACCGGAATCGCGAAAGGATCCGAAGCTCTACCTGGCGTGGTCGAGCACCATGCCCGAGCTGCTCGTCAACCGGCCACTGCCGGTCTATCCGCCGGAGGCCGTCTCGCGCCAGGTGCAGGGAACGGTCGTGTTGAAAGCGACGATCGGCCGCGAAGGCGCGGTCAAGAACGTCTCGGCCATCTCAGGCCCGAGCGAACTGAGGCAGTCCGCCATCGACGCCGTCCAGAAATGGCGTTACCGCCCGTACATGGACAAGGGAGAGCTGGTCGAATTGCCAATGAAGGTAACGGTCAACTTCACGGTCGACGTGAAGCACGGAAATTAAGTCGTAGCGCGAAGTTTCGAGTGACAGTGCCGTGGCAAGGACCCGCTCAAGCCAACGGCAGCCTTAAACGGGGCATCCGGTAGCACACAAACTCCGTACACTACTTCCTATTTGGTGGCGGTGGTGGCGGCCAATCTCTGGGTGGTTCCACCTTCGTGATTTTGTCCCGCGTTGGGTATGAGGGCTGCGGGGATGGTGGTCTGGGTGGGGTTGGTGGTTGTTGTGGTTGCGGTGGTTGTCTCCGCTCAGACATTCGGTAGACCTCGCTTTCGAAGTACCTCTTGGAAAGCCTGTTCGATGAGCTTCGACCGCTTGGGTAAGGTCGTCTCGTCTATTATCTTTTCGCGACGCTTAGCCTGTTCGAACTCCTCCCAAGAATCCGTTGAACTCAACGACTCATCTTTCACCCACAGCAGTTCGTAATCTACGTACACATCCTTCCAGCTCGCAAGCGTTGCCGAAATCTTCTTCAACCTGTCGGACGATAGGAATATCGGTTGCGCAACTGCTGCAAGAGCCGCTGTTGCGGACAGAAACTTCCATCCAAGTGGAAATTTCCCCCAAATGCCCCATGCTGCAACAGTACCGGAAGCGGTAGCAGCGAGTAAGAATTTCAAAAAGTAGTCCCACCTTGTGTAGCGGTCAGAAACGCGAGACCAATAGCACACGTTCATATCCGCTGTTAAGAGGGTTTTCCACAGAGCAGCTCGGCGGTCTGGCGCGGCCCTAGTTGTCGTCATAAGCGCACCAGAGTACCGCATCTGAGCTGAGTAGAAAACACATTTGTCGCGCACAGATTCAGCTTGGAAATTCCGAGACAGCCCCTTAGAATTCGGGGCCACGCCATGAAAGTAACGAACGAAGAACTACGACAATACGATGATTTTGTGTTGGCGATCGCGCACGAGCTTGGATGTCTTGAACCGCCCGAACATGGCCTTCTTTGGCACTACACAACAGGGCAAGGCCTGCTCGGAATCGTGCAGTCCGGAAGCGTGTATGCGACCCAAGTATCTTGTCTCAATGACAGTGCTGAAATAAAGTACGCGTCGCGACTGTTCAAGGCGGCCGTAGCGAAGCTCAAGAACGACTCCGCCGAGTTGTCGAAGGCTTGTGATGAGGCCGCCGATTTCTACGATGCAGACGATGATGACGACTACCCCGGAACGTTGCCCTATTTCGTCGCGTGCTTTACTAGGTCCGAAGACAATGTTTCTCAATGGCAAGGATACGGACGTGGGGAAAACGGATATGCGATTGGGTTTTCGCCAGCAGGACTCATGAGGATGGGGGGATTGCTAGCTCGCGTCAGCTACGACGCCGCAAAGCATGAAGAAATGGCCACGAAACTAGCCAAGGCCACTATTGAGTTCTGTCAAGAGGGCTTAGATGCCCATAAGGCGGACAATCCCGATGAGTGGAAACAAGATTTCTTGTCAAAATGGGATGAGAAGATTACGCAACTTGCGCCCATGATAAAAGACCCATGCTGGCGGCATGAGGAAGAATACCGAGTAGTCCGCTTGCTCGTTCAGGGTCAGTTGCCGGAGCTGCGCGTTTGCCAGAGAGATACTATGATGACGCGGCACTTACCCCTGAAGATGGCGAGTGACTGCTGCTATCCATTTCTTCCGATTGAACAGGTGGTGGTCGGCCCATGTCCACATCCTTCCATTTCCCGCGTCAGCGTTGACACTCTGTTGCGCCAGTACGGATACCCGCCCAGCATAGCTCGTTCGTCAAGTCGACCATACCGGAAGACTTAACCGGCGGGCGGCCCACACAAAGCGGTTTTCGTTGTGTGGAGCAGTTGAAGCGGTCGGCTGGTGGCCCACATCTCCTAAAGGGCTGGTGGCCCATTCAAGCCCCGCCGTTGGCTTGAGTGGGGAAATCCGGATGCTCGCACCCAATCTTGTTCCATTTCCGTAACATTTCCAGCGCTCACGTTGGCACTTAGCAATGGTGTGTAAGAGTAGCTGGTAGTTGGTAGCTAGTAGCTAGTCCAACCAACTACTAAGTACCAGCTACTAGCTAGTAACCAGTAAACCCAACGCCTCGCGCAACCCGCGCCGAAGTCCAGATCACGTCCGATTTCGGGCAGATTTCGCGCTAGATTCAAGTGCTGTAAACAGTAGGATTTTGCGAAAAAAAGGCACGGGTGGGGGTAGGCAGTAGCAAGTTGGTAATCCGCGCTGCACGAGGGCGGATTCATTGAGCGCCAGGGAAGGATTCATGCATTTGGCGGGAGCGCCTATGCTGCGCACGAAATGCAGAGGTCCTTCACTCCGCTGCACTCCGTTCAGGTACAACCAGAAACTAGAAACCAGAAACGTGCCGTGCTACGCCGGCGCGTGTCCCATACGCGGTTTTCGTGTGTGGGGAAATTGAAGCGAATCGCCCATAGGTCACAGTGCGAACAAGGCCATTGCACTGCCCCACTCAAGCAAAACAAGCTTGGTGGGCCACCCGCGGAAACGACTGAAGGTTATGTGGACGACGGTGCCGAAAAAGGACAAACGCGGCCCGAGCGCTCGGAAAACCGCGCCTCTGGCGCATCACCGCCGCCACAATCGAGATATCATTCGCCTGACGTGAGGGGGTGCAGTGCGCAAACTGTTGACGCGTCGAGACCTTTTGCGAAACAGACCTTCGGGTCGGGACAAGGGTGCGGAAGAAAAGCTTTCGAGTTCGTCGGTCCCGCTCTTTCACGGGCTGGAGTCCTCGCAAGTTTCCGATGTCCTTGCGCGAGGACGAGTGTTGCGTGTCGAGCCCAAGCGGCGTTTATGCACTTCAGCTGAGACAGCAACAGCTTTGTTCCTTGTAACCAAGGGGCGCGTGAAGTACTGTCGCGAAACACGTCACGGAGAAGAGATACTTCTACGCATGCTGACGCCCTTCGAGTGTTTTGGTCTCGGGACGCTGTTGCCGGCGCCATTGCACTACCTTGGTACCGCCGAAGCAGTGATTGCCAGTGAAGTGGTCAAGTGGGATCACGCGGAGATCATCCGGGCCGCCGATACTCATCCTGAGATACGGACGAATGCCTTGCGCATCACGCTGCAGTTTCTGGGAATACTGTCGGACCGGCACTCCGCCCTGTTCGAGGGCGATGCCAGTCACCGCCTTGCGCACGTGCTGATCGATCTGGGACGACGGGGCGGCGGAATCCACCCTGAAGGAATCGATGTTCACATCACGAACGAACATCTCGGCGCGCTCGCGGACGTTAGCCGGTTCACCGCCAGTCGTGTGCTGAGTGACTGGAGCAAGAAGGGTGTGATCACGAAGAGACGTGAGGCCGTTCTCATCCATTCGCCGGAAGCCCTTCTCGCCGATTCCGACAGCATTCATTTCTGAAGGGTGCGCCAGCGCAACGACATATGCCTAAGCCGGCGTATATCGTCGGACGATAAGGACTGTCCCGGGAGGTCTGATGGATTCTCGTGCCATCAAGGTTATCGTCGCGGATGATCACCGCGAAATGCTCAAAGTTGTTTCGGCGTATCTAAACCCACATTTCCAGGTGCTGGCTTGTGTTCCGGATGGGGAAAGCCTCATTCGGTTCGCCATTGAGCTAAAGCCCGACGTCATCATTTCAGATCTCGACCTGCCCGGCTATGACGGCCTTGAGGTGATGTTGGATTTGAAGAATCGAAGAGTCGAAATACCTATCGTTCTGATGGGCAATTGGACCAACGACGTTCTCGATTTTCTGGAACTCGGTGCGGCAGCTTACGTACACAAGTACGACATTCATGCAGACATCGTGGAGGCTGTGCTGACGGCGGCTGGAGGCGGTAAGTTTATCTCCCGAAGCATCCTGCCAGACGATTCTGGGCGGGGTCCCAGACGCGCAAGCGCATAAAGCAGGGCACGTTGCAGCGGTCGCCTGTGCAACTCACTTTGCGCAACCGATCAGGCAGCGTGGTCGCGCCGGTTTTGCCATTCTTTTCGCGCGGAGTCCACATCTTCGGCGCCATGTTGCTGCAGTACTGCGTGTGTGGCAGCTGCCAATTCGTCGCTCTCCACAGACGCAATCACAAGGGATCGACCGCGCTTCAGCAATTCGCGATAAAAGGAAACATCGTCTCGCGGCACGCCCTTATCCAGTGCTTTTTCGGTTGCATGTCCGATAGCAGCGCCGGCCGCTGCGCCGCCGAGTCCCAGCAGCGCAGCTGCGCCAATTCCAATGCCGATCACGGTCCCGACGCCGGGAACCAACATGCTTGCGATCGCAGAACCTGCTCCCAGACCGACGCCGCCGCCAATAACGCCGCCGACGTAGCCGCTGAGCACCTCGCCCATGCCAGGTGACTCCGCGTCGGTGGTTGGCACTGACGCCAGTTCCTCCCGCTTACGCTCGGGGGTGAGTAAGTTAATCGCATCACCCTTGAGGCCAATAGCGTGCAAACCTTGAACGGCGGCCTCGGCGGCCTGTCGCGAATTGAAGATCCCGACGAGAGGCTCCATCGACTCCTCCTTGCGTTGTACTGCCCCACTGAAGGAAAACAAGCTTGAGTCGGCCATCAGCGGTGACGTACGACACCACCACGCTAAGGTGGGGCGGTTGCGGACGGTTCAGAACGCGTATGCCACGCCGACCAGGGGAATGACCCGGCAACGCAAGCCTGCATCGTTTAGCTTGAATTGCATGTTGGCGGTGAGCAGCAGGTTGCCGATGGGGCTGAACTTCGCGCCCACTGCAAGGTCGTTGATGTTGGAGGAACCGGGCTTTGTGACGAACTGCGTGAAACCGGGGTGCGTGTTGCCGGAGGCGTCCACGTAAGGAACCTCCGTAACGCGGAAACCGCCGAACAGGCGCTGACCCAGCAAGTCGATTGCGCCGGTCAGGCGTTTGGTAATACCGACATCCGCACCGCCCGAGTAGAACAAGACGTCCGGCAGGCGGCCTTCCGTTCCGACAGTAGCGCCGCCCAGAATCGATGTGCCGTTAAACTCGTACCCCAAGTTCGCGTGAGGGGTAACGCGAGCACGATACGAAGCCGTGACGAATGGCTTGACGCCGGTCGCACCTGAGCCAAGGAAGTTCTTCTCATCGCCGGTGGGCAACCTGACTTCGGTGCCGATTGCCAGGGACGCGCGCTCCCGCTTAAGTACCGTGCCTTTCGCGCGAAAGGTCACATCCCCGATGCCGCGCGCGAAGTTCTGCCAAGCGAATGCGTTGGACGAACCCGGTGACCCTCCCTGAATGATCTGAGCATTGGACCAGATGCCCAGGCGGACATCGAGAATCGGGATCGCGGCAGAAACGTCGACACGATTGGTCAACCCGAAAGTGCCGTAAAGGGTGACCTGGTGCACCTTGAGATCGACGCGGGTGCTGGTGCTCATGAAATTCTGTGAGCCGTCGTTCGAGCCGTACACGCCGGGAACATGCTCCAGACTGAGGCCATCCAGACTGCTAAAGGGAAAATACTGGTAGGCGGCGGCCACGAAGAGGCGGTGCCGTCCGATGGTTTCCGCCCGCTCTCCCATGATCGGTCCGAAGCTTTCGGAAGAGCGCATTACCACTCCGAGTGAGCGATCGAAAGTGAAGAGGATGCCGGAAGCGGGCGAAGCAAGCGGCAAGGTCGTCAACTCCGTGCCGATGTCGCGTATGGTGGCGTTCATGGCCATGCCATTGATAGCCGCAGGAGTGGTGGAGGCGAACTGGTAATTCTGAAAAGCGGCGGTGTTCGAACTCGACACGAGCGATCCCGGGTCGTATATCTGCGGAACCGCACAGATCATTGTTGAAGAGTTGTTGGAAGCGTTGCAGTTGAGCTGAGCATGCAATGTGGCGAGGGCCAGGAAAAGCACGCAAACCAGCAAGGCGAGTGCGCGTTTCATCACCTACTCCTTAGCTCTGCTCGCCGCCGTGGAAATCAGGTCGGCGCATGTTCGCAGCGAGCATCGATGGTGAAGTTGCGTACGGTCGGCTGTGACAAACAGATCTTCAGACGCGTGGATGCGCCTGCGAAATCATGACTCGCCCTGTCTGCGTAAGAAGTGCAACCACTGTGGGCAATTGCGGACTGAAACAGAAGAGGTGCGTTCCTTGCTACTGCGCCTGTTCCATGTTGCTGCGAAAGATGGGAGTGTTGTATTGCAGGTTGCCCAGCAACCGAAGGTTCGCGACCGCGGTGAGCTTGTGAATGTATGTTTGTGAACGTCGCTGTGGCCCACATCTGCCAAAACTGGCAGATATGGGGCACTCGCGCATCGATGCCGCGCGCGAAATGCAGAGGTCCTTCACTCTCCCGTCGCGCTGCTCAACGTCCGTTCAGGATGACAATCGGAACCAGAACCAGAAACTGGAACCAAGAAACTGGAACCAGAGGTGTGCTGGCTACGCGGCGGTGAGAACGTTGTACTGCTCCTCGGTGAGTGGAACGACGGAGAGGCGCGCCTGGCGCACGAGCGGGGAATCGCGGAAGGCGGGGTTCTCCCTGATCTCGGCCAGCGTTGGTTGAGCTTTGAGCGGGGCGCCGACTTTGATGCGGACCACCGGAGTCTTGGGGTCGGTGGCCTCCACGTTCTCGACCGTCGCAGTGCCAACGGCGCGCTTCTCGTCGCCGGTGTGATAGATGACGAGTCGGTCGTGCGACTTCATGGAACGGAGGTTCTTGACCGCGACAGGGTTGGTAACGCCGTCCCAGACGGTGGTCTTTTCGCGCTGCAAATCAGCGAACGAGTAAACCGACGGCTCGGTCTTGAGCAGGTAGAACATGAGAGTACAGACTCTTGCGAGCGAAGTGAGGTTGCAGAAAAACCTTAAAGGCGGTAGCTAGTAGCTGGTAGCCAGGCGCAACTAGCGACCAGCCACTGGGTACCGGGCGGTAACCACCGGAGCCTTGCTGCGCTGGGCCGTAGCCTTTGTCCTATTCTCCCGCCCAGAAGTTCGCCACGGCGGTCGGTTTGTACTGGATATCGGTGAACGTTGTGGTTGAGCCGGAGCCTACGGGCGACTGGGCGGAGAAGCCGATTTGGAGAGGCTGGCCGGCAGCGCCGAGGCTGAAAGCGCGCACTACCGTCCACTTCCTTGGCCTACTCGAGTTTGCTGCGTCGGTGGAATAGTAGAGGAAGATTGCTTGCCCAGACTTCGCGATCTTCAGGTAGACGGAGTTGCCCTCGATGGGCACGGCGGTGCTGTCGTCGGAGAGGACGCGCGTGACCACCGAAACGATCGACGGCTTCTGTTCGACGGTTTTCTCGAAGCAGAATTTGACCCAGTTTTTCTCGTCGGCGTAGACGGCGAGCACGCCCGCGTCCCACTGCGCGCGGAAGTCGACCGTGACTTTGGCGCTAAGGGAGAAGTCGCGCGCCGCCGGAAACAGCATGACGGGCGAGGTCGCTGAGATCTTGGCGTCGATGGGCGAGATGAACCAGTCTGTCTTTTCGCCGGCGCGAATGGTCAGTGCGCCGTCTTTAACAGACCAGTCGGCGGGGTTATTACGCCATTGGAAGGTTAAAGGGAGTCCGGGGAGAACGGGAGCGGCGGGCTGCTGGGCCAATGCCGGAATGAAAGCAGTAAGGACTATAGCAAGCAAGAGTGCCAATCGCATCAAATGCTCCCTTTGTGAAGTTTCATAACCAGCAGCATCATAGCGCGGCTGCGGACGGCCCGGTTCCTTAATGGTCTTGCACTGTTGCGCTGACGGATCACACTGCGGCCTTTACCTTGTTCTCTGAACTGCGTTGACTTATAGTGCCGCAGAGTCGGCGGTAGCGACTGGAACGACTAACAAGGAAGGAAGGCGGACGCGTGAGACAACGGTTCTCTTTCTGTCTGCTGGGTGGCGCGGCAATAACATTTCTTCTAGTAATCATTCTGTCGGTGCTCAGTCACGTGGCGCGGGGGCACGTGCCGGGTGCGACATTCTTCAGATATGCGCTGCTGCCCGGGATTCTTGCCGGACAGCATCTCGCGGGCGTCCTGCGGTCATTGGTGTTCGTGATAGTCAACTGCCTGGCTTACGCGTTGGTACTGTTCATCATTCGCTCGCTGATGCGTCCGCTGAAGGGCGCGGCGCAGGGATAAGGCAAGTGGGACAGAGCGGCCAGATGCGAAATTCTTTGCTCATGTGAAGCTCAACGAATAAATGCTGGCGACCTCACGGCAGAGTCTTGGTAGAATCCAACGTGCAATTCAACAACTAACGAGCTCCTGAGGCTCAAGAACAGGGAGAAAGAAATAAATGGCTACAACCATGACGAAGACGCAGTTGGTCCGCATGATGGCGGAGAAGATCGAAGTCACCAATAAGCAGGCAGCGGCCTTTTTCGACCTCCTGGCCGACACCGCGATCCAGCAGGCCAAGAAGAGCGGCGTCTTTGTGGTTCCGGGCATCGGGCGCCTGAAGAAGGTCCAGCGCAAGGCGCGCACCGGCCGCAACCCGCAGACGGGCGAGGCGATCAAGATCAAGGCCAAGACGACCGCGAAGTTCTACGTGGCGAAGGCCGTGAAGGATGCCATCGCTCCTGCGAAGAAGTAGCTGCTACATAAGGATGGTTCGGAGAGGCCGGCATAATGTCGGCCTCTGCTGTTTTGGTGTCAGGCGGTAGCTGCTTTGGGCCATGGGACCCGCCGGCGAGGGCATCGGCGCTACGTTTGCGAGATGGTTCGTCTTGCCTGAGTTGCTGGATCGGCCGGACGGGAGTATTTTCTGTGCTGCAGACGGAGGTCTTCGCGTGATCTTCACGCCGACGCCCCTGGCGGGCGCCTACATCATCGAACTCGAACCTTTTGCCGACGAACGCGGCCATTTCGCCCGAACCTTCTGCCGAACGGAGTTCGAGGCTCACGGGCTCAACCCTTTCGTGGCGCAGTGCAATCTATCGTTCAGCCGCAATCGTGGCATTCTGCGTGGCATGCACTATCAGGCGCCGCCGCTTTGGGAAGTGAAACTCGTCCGCTGCACTCGCGGCAGCATATATGACGTCATCATCGATCTGCGGCGTGATTCCCCAACCTTCAAGCAGCATTTCGGGGCCGAACTTTCCGCCCGCAAACACAGACAAATGTATGTTCCGGAGGGGTTCGCGCACGGGTTTCAGACGCTCGAAGACGACTCGGAAGTGTTCTATCAGATGTCGCAGTTCTATTCGCCCGACCATAGCCGCGGCGTGCGATGGAATGATCCGGCATTCGGCATCCAATGGCCTGTGGCAGATCCAATCATGATCGATCGCGACCGCAATTACCCGGACTTTGCAGAATGAGCGCCACCACATCATCCTCGACCTCCGCCCCGCAGGGCCCCGCACGCGACCTCGGACGCGAGATGTATGCCCTTGTCACCGACCTGTATCCGATCTGCCGCAGCATCACCGGGGACGGGGTGCGCGAGACGTTGCGCCTGATCGGGGAGCGACTTAGAGATCGCCTGCCGCTGGTCGTTCATGAAGTTCCCAGCGGAACCGAAGTCTTCGACTGGTCGGTGCCCCGCGAATGGAATATCCGGGATGCCTGGGTAAAGAACTCGCGCGGCGAGAAGATAATCGATTTCAAACAACTCAACCTGCACGTGCTCAACTACAGCGTGCCGGTCCACAAGAAGGTCGGCCTTTCCGAGTTGAACGAACACCTCTTCTCCATGCCCGACCGCCCCGATTGGGTGCCCTACCGCACCTCCTACTACAAGGAAGCTTGGGGCTTCTGTATCAGCCACAAACAACGTCAGCAACTCACGGAAGACGAATACGAGGTATTCATCGATTCGACACTCGAGCCCGGCCACCTCACATATGGAGAGTGCTACTTGCCCGGGCAGACTGAGGGCGAGATCCTCGTTTCATGTCACGTCTGCCATCCCTCGTTGTGCAATGACAACCTGTCCGGCATCTCCGTCGCCACGTATCTTGCGCGCGAACTAGCCGGTGCCGCTCGACGGTACTCCTACCGTTTTGTGTTCATCCCGGGCACCATCGGTTCCATCACCTGGCTGAGCCGCAATGAAGCTATTGCGTCGCGAATCAAACATGGCATCGTCCTTACCTGCGTCGGAGACCGTGGGGGCTTCACCTACAAAAAAAGCCGGCGTGGCAACGCCGAGATCGACCGCGCCTTCGCCAACGCCCTCGCACGTTCAGGCCAGCCCTCCAAGATCATAGATTTCTACCCCTACGGCTACGACGAGCGTCAGTACTGTTCACCGGGCTTCAATCTGGCGGTGGGATGCCTCATGCGTACGCAGCACGGGACCTTCCCGCAGTACCACACGTCGGCCGACAACCTTGACTTCGTTGCACCAGAATCCCTGGTCGGAACATACCGCTTGTGCCTGGACGTCTTTGACGTGCTCGAGAATAACCGCTCGTACCGCAACCAGAACCCTAAGTGCGAGCCACAACTCGGTAAGCGCGGCCTTTACGGCAGCGTGGGTGGAACCACTCCGGACCTCGAAATGGCATATCTCTGGGTTTTGAATTTTTCAGACGGCGATCATTCTCTGCTCGACATCGCCGAGCGCTCCGGCATAGCATTCCCGCGAATCGCGGAAGCCGCCAAACGCCTGCGTGAGGCTGGCCTGCTGTCACTGGAGTAACGAAACGACAAACGCTGTATCGGGGAGGAAAACCTGCAAGTCGCACTGATAACCGGCGCCAGCAGCGGAATCGGCAGGGCCATCGCCCTGGCTTTGGCCGATCAGGACACCGGCGTATGCCTTGCCGGTCGCAACATCGAGGCCCTGCACGCTCTCGCTCGGGATTTGTCCGGCCGCCGCGTGAACGCGCTACCCTGTCGCGTGGACCTCGAATCGCCCGACGAGATCATTCGACTTGCGCAGTCAGTGGAACGCGATCTCGGCCGCCTCGACTACCTCGTCCACAGCGCCGCAATCATCTCCCAGGCAACGACCGAACAGGCTCGTGTCGAAGATTTTGACCGCCACTACAATTTGAACGTCCGCGCGCCGTACTTGCTAACACAGCGCTTGCTGCCACTGCTCAAAGCTGCTCACGGACAGGTCGTCTTCATCAATTCCACAGCCGGACTCACGGCCGGGGCACGTGG
>JAEZPW010000210.1 GCA_023441255.1 Acidobacteriota bacterium | reverse complement strand
TCTCAGCAGAAGAATGTGCGTGGTACGGAGACGGCGGCACGGCAGGGCAGTGAGATCGCGCCGGCGAAGGGCAAACTCGGTGTAATGATTCCCGGAATGGGCGCCGTGGCTACGACGTTCGTGGCCGGCGTGGAGGCCGTTCGTAAAGGTCTCGCAAGCCCGATCGGATCGCTGACGCAAATGGGCACGATCCGCCTTGGAAAGCGTACGGAAGGCCGTTCGCCTAAGATCAAGGAGTTTGTCCCGTTGTCTTCGCTGAGCGACATGGTCTTCAGCGGTTGGGACATCTTCGAAGACGACATGTATGAGGCGGCCATGAAGGCCGGCGTCCTGGAGAAAGAACTCATCAACCAGGTGAAGCCGTTCCTGAGTTCAGTGAAGCCGCTGAAAGCTGTTTTCGACAAGAACTACGTCAAGAAGCTTGATGGGCCCAATGTTAAGAAGGGCAAGAACAAGATGGACCTCGCCGAGCAGGTACGCGAGGACATCCGCAACTTCAAAAAGACAAGCGGCGCCGACCGGGTTGTGATGATCTGGTGCGGATCGACCGAGACTTTCATCAAGCCCAGCGAAGTACATCAGACGGTAAAGGGACTCGAGAAAGCGATGACCGAGAACCATGAGGACATCGCACCCTCGATGATCTACGCCTACGCGTCGCTGATGGAAGGCGTCCCGTACGCGAACGGCGCGCCGAACCTCACGACCGACATTCCGGCCATGCACGAACTCTCTCGCCGCATGGAAGCCCCGATCTGCGGCAAGGACTACAAGACCGGCCAGACGCTAATGAAGACGATTCTTGCGCCGGGCTTCAAGGCTCGCATGCTGGGCATGAGCGGCTGGTTCTCCACCAACATCCTCGGCAACCGCGACGGCGAAGTGCTGGATGATCCGGGTTCGTTCAAGACCAAGGAAGAGTCGAAGCTGAGCGTGCTGGAGCACATTCTGCAGCCGCAGCTTTATCCCGAGCTCTACGGCAACATATGCCACAAGGTTCGCATTAACTATTACCCGCCTCGTGGTGATAACAAAGAGGGTTGGGACAACATCGACATCTTCGGCTGGCTCGGCTACCCGATGCAGATCAAGGTCGATTTCCTGTGCCGCGACTCGATCCTTGCCGCCCCCATCGTCCTCGATGTCGTGCTGTTCATGGATCTGGCGAAGCGCAGCGCTGAACTGAAGGGTCTGGGCATCCAGGAGTGGCTCAGCTTCTACTTCAAGTCGCCTATGACCGCGCCGGGGCTCTATCCTGAGCACGATCTCTTCATACAGATGATGAAGCTGAAGAACACCCTGCGCCACATGAAGGGTGAGGAACTGATCACGCACCTCGGGCTTGAATACTACGACTAAGTTGCAGCTGTTCAAGAAGGCGGACCGCACACGCGGTCCGCTTTTTGTGTGTTCGGCAGTTGCACAAAACGGGGCTAGCCACTAACACGATTGTTGGTGCATCCTAAGCCGCATGAGTCAGGTTTGCCGTCTGTTGGCCGTGTTGCTGCTCGCGACAACCGCCTTCGCGGGCACACCAGGAACGTTCCGTGGAATCATGTACCCGGGCCAGGATACAAAGCCCGGTTGGGTTTACATTGTCGGCCGCAACGACGCACTAAGGCTCGTTCACATCGCCAACGCTGTTGTGAGTTATGCCGAGGAGTTTCCCCAGAACCGCCGGCGAGCAGTTCCAGCCAACGACCTGAAACCGGGTGCTGAGGTTCGTGTCACGGCAGAGCAGGACTCCACCGGAGAGTGGCGCGCCAGCGAGGTGGAAATCATCAGCGCAGCGGCCAAACACTCAACCCGCAGACCGCCGAGAGCAAGCGAGTAACGTCAACTCCTGCCTGCTTTTTCGCTCGCTAGACCAGTCGCTTGACCACTTTCCAATTCGATCTCCATGAATAACGTGCCTGCGATCGGGTGGTCGTTGTAGGGCGCGATTTCGCGAAATCCCAGCGCGCGATAGAGCGAAACTGCTTGCCGCATGCTGTCTGCAACTGTGTCGAGTCGCATTTGGGTGTAACCGGCCTGTTTGGCCAACCGCAGTAGTTCGAGGGCCAACGCCCGACCCAGCCCCTGACCTCGAAAAGCGGGCCGCGTATACAGCCGTTTCATCTCGCACACGCCGTTTCCCGCGTCGAGAGGGCGAAAAGCGCCACACCCGGCCAGCTCGCCATTGGAGTAGGCCAGCAACAAGCGTCCGCCCGGCGGGCCGTAAGCGCCGGGAAGATTCGCCACTTCTTCGTTAAAACCCTGAAAGCAGAGACTGAATCCGAGCGAGTTGGCGTACTCGAGGAACAACTCCCGCGCGGCCGAAAGTTGCTCCACCGACGTGGCCTGCAAAATCGAGATCATTGAGAGTTCCGTGTCTGAAAACTCAATTATCCCATCGTCCCAGTGCGCCTCTCTGTCAGAGAACCTGCGGAGCCTTCTGCCTGCACCTTGCCAGCGGGGCGCTGCTTTCGCACTTCGACTTGGCCGTCATGAACCCTTGCTTCAAGGCAGGGGAGCGGGTGCACGGCTGGACCGTCGAGTACTCGACCGTCGTCGAGTGAGAAACGTGAGCCGTGCCAGGGGCACTGAACGGAACGGCCCTCGATGGTCCCCTCATCAAGGGGTCCGCCCAGATGTGAGCACGTGGCCGGCAGCGCAAAAATGCGTTCTCCACGACGAATCAGAAGGATGGGTACACCTTTGTGTTCGGCGCGTCTGGGCTGGTTCTCAGTGAGTGCGGATTCAGGTAGAAGCGGGGTGAATTCGGCAGGAAATTCCTGCCCGGCTGTGCGGTCCACGCCTATGCGCTGCTCGTAGACCAAATTGCCGCCAAAACGGGCGGCCAGTGTGGAACAGGCATATCCTAGCGCGGCCAGTCCCTTGCCGGAGGCTCGCGATCGTCGTCGAGTTACCAGTGAACCAGTGAACAGCGCGACGCCGGCCACATTCAGGAGCGCGTGCACAACGCCGATACGCCGGGCGGGTTCATCGGTGTCGGCCCAGTCGGTCAGGCCGGTTATGGCGGCGCCTGCAGCGCCGATCAGACCGATACCGATCGCGTAGTCTGCTGCATCGCCCACGCGATCGTCTCCGGTGATGGACTCAAGTGCGTCACAGACGACCGCCGCCGTCCATGATCCAAGGGGAATATCCGTGAGAATGACGTGCAGCGGGTGCCCGAGCCATGTGCCGTGGAGGAAGTTCCTGAGACCACGCCGGGACTCACCTTGTCCCACTACCGCATGAGTGGCCTTTTGCAGCGTGTTTTCGACCGGACTCAGCCACTCCTGGCGTGGCACAGACGCAATCAAGCCACGGTTTCTCATACAACCCCCTGAATGAGGTGCGTTGAACTGCAGTGTTCGGATGTAAGCGGTCGGGTGCGCGTTGCGGTCTCGAAACGGTTTTTCAGGCGCAACTCCGGCGCGCAAACAGGGTTAACTCAGGGAGAAACTGGCGTTTGGCGCCTGCGGGTGAGAAAAGATTCGCGCGCATGGAAGTCCGAGCTGCCATACGGTGAATCTAAGGCGGTGGGTCTGCCTTGTGCCGATCAGGGCCTCTACGGATTCACGCGGTATAATCAAGGTACACGGCACAAGGGCCTGCCCCGGTTACCGCCGGGGTACAAGGGAGATGGTTATGAAGTATCGCGCTCTTCCGAGCCTGCTTGCAATGCTGGTCATCGCGTTCGCGCTGTCGGCGAATGCACAGCAGACGCAGTCGTCCACAACGGATAACAATGGGCAGGCGTCCGCCGCTCCCGCGCAGCAGCAGCAACCTGCTGCCCAGCAGCCGCCGGCGCAGGCGCCCAGCAGCGACACCGCAAGCAGCGGCAGCGGCGACGATCAATACCTGCCCGATCAACCCTACGACAAAAATGCCAACAAGACCAAGTCGGACAAGGAAAAGATGAAGGCCGACAAGGCGAAGCACGACGGCTCGAAGAATGATATCGATGCCATCGGAAATCGCAAGGTCGGTGGCGGGAAAGGTCTTGGCAACTGGTACTCGCTTGAGTCGGAAATCCGCATGGGTAAGCAGTACGCCCAGCAGGTGGAAGCCAGCGCCAAACTGGTCCAGGACCCTGTCGTCACCGAATACGTCAACCGCATCGGCCAGAATATTGTCCGCAATTCCGACGCCCGCGTTCCGTTCACGATCAAGGTCATCGACTCTGATGAGATCAATGCGTTCGCTCTGCCCGGCGGGTTCTTCTACGTAAATTCCGGGCTCATTCTTGCAGCTGACGAAGAAGCGGAACTCGCCGGCGTCATGGCGCACGAGATCGCCCACGTTGCTGCGCGGCACGCCACCCGGCAAATGACTCGTGGCAACCTTGCAAATCTTGGCACGATACCGCTGATCTTCGTTGGAGGTGGCATCGGCTACGCGGCATATCAGGCCGCCGGCATCGCGGTGCCTCTGACCTTTATGAAGTTCTCTCGCGGCTTCGAAGCAGAAGCGGATTATCTGGGCCTGCAGTACATGTACAAGTCCGGATACGACCCCCAGGCGTTCATCAGCTTCTTCGAGAAGATACAGGCCAAGGAGAAGAAGAAGCCCGGCACGCTGGCGAAGGCCTTTGCCAGCCATCCGCAAACGCCTGATCGCATTGAGAATTCGCAGAACGAAATCGCTCACGTTCTGCCGGCGCGCGATCAATATGTCGTCAGCACATCTGAATTCGACGATGTGAAGGCAAGACTGGCGGCGCTCGAGAACCGACGCAAACTCGACGACAGCAAGGATAAAGACAAGCCTTCCTTACGCCGGACGACTACCGCGGACAAGGACGGCAAGGATAAGCCCGCAGACGACGATCGTCCGACGCTGAAGCGCCGGGACAACGACTAGCTAACCACTTGAGTGCACGAAGCGCTGGGATTCGCTCCCGGCGCTTTTTGTTTTGCAAGAACACTGCAGGAAGGGCGTACGACTGCCGCTCACCGGTGGTCGGCGCTCTGGTGTTGCTGCATTTTGAGGACGGTCAACTCGATGCTGTCTTTCAGGAGAGAACGGATAAGGTCGCGCTGACTTGAGATGGTGCGATTCTGCTGCACGATCAACAGGCTCATGATCAGGCAGCCTGCCGACAAGACAATCACCAGAACGTTCTTTCTAACCCACTGGCCGTGAACAAGCTGTGCGGGGCGGACGAGAATATGTTTCAAAAGCATTCCTCCTGTGAGTACGGAGGCGCCGCGCCGAGTTGCGTCTCGACCGACCCGCTCGCTCAGTCGTTACTGTTGCTGACTAGGATTTCTCGGCCTTGCAGCACCCTAGGCGACCTTCAGATCCGCTGAGGCCTCCGCAGCTTTCGGGAGCACCTGGTTGCGCGACGTCACAATTCTCATGTTCGCCCAGTCATACGCGAACTCACGACCACAGTCCAGACAGACAACGTACGTTCCAGTGAGTTTTGCCGCCTCGGAACGGTGCTGACGCGGATTCGCGGCCCTGGGGAAACTCAGGCGTTTATGCGTGCAGCCAAACAGGACATCAAAGACTCCAGTCAACATGGCCCCCACCCCCGAAAGCGTCCCGACTACGTACCTGTGCCGGGAATCGCTAAAACTACTCTCAGCTACTTAGATTCCTTGGAAGGTGAAAAGGTGGCGTGAAGGGAGGAGTTTTGCACAACTTGCGCACCGGGTTGGTAACAGGATGTACTCCTGTCGAAGGAGCGAGCGTTACCGTCGTCAATGGGAGTGACGACGGTAACAGCACTAGCTTGAAGTCTTTTCAGCAGGATCCTTCTCAGGCTGCTTCTTTTGTTGCTCGCATTTCTGCACTATCGCGGTCCGCAGACGAGTGCGAAGATCGTCGGGCAGCTCGTAAAGCTCCGAGTCACGATAGATCTCGATCGTCTGCTTGGTCGTGTTGCAGATTACGTAACAGTTGTGGCACCAGGCGAGATGCTCGTCCAGTTCGGCCTTTGTGTCGGCGTCGATGACGCCGTCAAGGTAATCGGTAAGCTCTTTCAAGAAATCAGAGCAGTTCACTTTGTCCCGTCTCCGTTGTCCCGCCGTCTGAAGTACTTGCTCAACCGTTCCCGCAATTGCAAACGTGCCCGCAATAGCCTCGATTTCACCGCGGGAATGCTGAGGTTCAGTGCCTCAGCCGTCTCTTCCGTGGACAGGCCCTCCACATCTCGCAGCACAAACACCGTCCGAAAACTGGGCGGAAGACCGTTTATGGTCTTAGTCAGGATTTCCTTGAGTTCCGCCTGATTGTACTGCTGCTCCGGGTTGGGCGACCAATCGGCCACCTCCCGGGGAATGCTGTCCTCATCCGTCTTGACGTCCTCGTCAAGTGAAACCATTCTCTCCGGGCGGCGTCGGCGCAATTTCATCAGCGCTTCATTCACCGCGATCCGGACCAGCCAGGTGTAAAACTTCGACTGCTCCTGGAACTGGCCAAGATTTCCGTAAGCTTTGAGGAACGCGTCCTGTACCACGTCTTCTGCGTCTTCGCGATTCTGCGTTATATGCTGCGCAATGCGAAAAACGTTCCGATCGTAGCGCCGGACGAGCTCTTCAAATGCGCCTACGTCGCCGTTCTTAGCGGCCCGGACAAGTACCAGCTCATCGCTGGCAGGCTCGTTCACTTTTTGGATTGTCGCCATGATTTTTCGATTCAGGAATTTGCGCGGAACCACGCAGCGTCCAAAGGCTATTGTACTGTGTCGGGACCTTTCTGTGCTTCGAACTTTGCATAACGAGCCAACGTGTTTTCTGGATGGTAAACGTACATCGCGCCTATTCTCTGCAGTCGACATAACACGAAGGTAACCACCGATATGCTGCAAACGCCTTGGGTACTGCGGGCTTGGGCCCTATAATCGCGGCGGCGACAGCGAGTGGGCAATGGCCGAAGACATCAATACGCGGGAACTCATCGAGGCGGTTGTAGCGGAAGCATTCGACCAGCACGTGCGCGCTTTGCACGACGATTTGGTGGAGCGGGTGCTGGCAACGATCCAGGAAGTTGAGAAGGCGAGGCCTGAGAGGCCTGAAAAGCCTGTTTCCACTTGGCTGAAATCTGCCGTGCAGCGAATTGAGGCCTCCGCTCAGCAGACCGACATCCTCAAGGCGTTGCTGGAAGGCACCGCCGAGTTCTGCGAGCGAGCTGCACTCTTTGTGCTTCGCGGAGCCACTGCGGTGATCTGGCAGGGAAGGAATTTCACCGACAACGATGCGCTCAGGACGGTCAGCGTAGCTCTGAATGCTGGGCCTTGCGGAACTGCCGCAACGCAACGCGTACTCGTGACGGCCACTGCAAGTCAGGTGCACCAGAAATTCGTCGACGGGTCTGATCGTCCGTGTGCCGTGATCCCGCTCTCAATTCGCGAAAAGGTCGCCGCGTTGCTTTATTGCGACACCGCGCCCGGCGCTGAGGCCCTGGATGTCTGCGCTCTCGAGTTGCTGGCGTCGAGCGCCGGCAAGTGGGTCGAGCTTCAGGCGTTCCGCAAGACGGCCGGTGTGGCGGCTGCTCCTAAGCCCGTACCGGTGGCAACGGCAAGCCAGGCGGCTCCGGTTCCACCGAATCAGATGCACACGCAAGCGCCCGCTCAGACAGCTTCTCCTGTGGCTTCGGACAATGGGGTACACGAAGCACCGGTACACAGTTCTGCTGCCGTGGTTTCGGCGTCCGCGGCGCACGCGACCCCCGCGCCGGGCGGGAATGGGATGGCTGTTGCCGGCAGCGCCCCGGAGATCCCGGAACACGAGCGGGAGTTACACAAGAAGGCTCGCAGATTCGCAAAGCTCCTGGTAGACGAAATCATCCTCTACAACCGCGAGAAGGTGAATGAAGGCCGGCGCAACCGCGACCTCTACGACCGACTGAAAGACGACATCGACAAGAGTCGCGCCACCTACGAGAAGCGATATGGCGACAGTTCCGTCGCGAAAATCGATTACTTCAGGGAAGCTGTGGTCAGCGGCCTCGCGGAACATAATATGGCGCTCCTCGGCAGCAACTTTCCGCGCTAAACTGTCAGTAGAGCCGTGAATATCCGAATCTTTTTCCTCCTTATCGTAGTGTCTGTCTTTGGGGCCACAGCCGTGAGCGCTTCGGCCCAGAGTGCCCGTAAAACAACCTCTTCAGCATCAAAGGCGTCTGCCGGCTCGAAGAAAAAGACCAGCGCGTCTAAGCGGAAAAGTGGTGCCCAGTCGCGGGCAGCCCAAAAGCGGCAGACCGCACGCGATGTGAAACGACTACGCCGCATGAACCGGGCTTTCGTCGCTTCGGCCAATCTCAAGCCGATGGCTCGGCAGTTGTTGCAGGCGAGGACGCGCGCGGCGTACGGCGGTTTGGAGACCTATGCGCGTAAGCACGCCGGCACGGACGCGGGCGTCATGGCAGACCTCGTCCTCGGCTACGCACATATCCTCGATCGCGAGTACGCACAAGCGATTCCGCCGCTCACAAAGGCAAAAGCCCAGGCAGGAGAACTCGGCGACTACGTGGCCTACTTCCTTGCCACCGCCTACGGAGGCACGGCGCAGCAGGACCGCGTAATCGCCACGTTGAAGAACTTCAGCACCGAGCACGGTGACTCACTGTTTGTCCGCGACGCCGCAGTCATCTACGCGACAGCCTTGATCGCGGCCAATCGTCCGCAGGAAGCGATCGCGGAACTGGAGAGGTTCCGCACTCCTGAGCGCCCGGACGTTCTTCTCGCGACGGCCAGGGCATACCTGAAGAGTGGAGACTCGAGTCATGCAGCCGAGGTGTTGCGGCGGATCTATTTCACCATGCCGTGGGCAGACGAGGCGGCCGAAGCCCAGGTCGACCTCAACTCCTTGATATCGGCCGGCACCATATCCGCACCTGTCTTTGCAGACCGCAAGCAGCGTGCGGACGCCCTTGCTGCGGCACGACGATGGTCAGATGCAGCCACCGAGTACCGAACGCTGCTCAACGAAGCTACGAACGCCGATCGTCCCACGATACAGGCGAGTCTCGGCATGGCGCTGCACCGAACCGGCAATGACCGGGAGGCACGAGAGTTGCTGCAGTCCATGCCCGATTCTCCGGAAGATTACAACGCGCAGCGACTCCTCGCGCTGGCCGAAATGGCGAGGTCCGCGGGCGACGAGAACGCTTTCAACGATGCCGTGTCGAAGCTTCGCCAGAACCACACTGCAAGCCCATATTTCGAAGAAGCGCTGCTGGCCGGCGGCAACATGTATCTGCTCAAGCCGGATTACGACCGCGCCATCGACTACTATCGCGAACTGCAACAGCGCTTTCCGACGCAGAAACGGGGCAGCTACGCACATTGGAAGACGGCGTGGCTGAGCTTGCGCCAGAACCGCATCGCTGAGGCCAAAAAGCTTTTCGAAGAGCAACTCGATTGGTATCCGTCGTCCCCCGAAGTATCGGCTGCTATTTATTGGCGGGCTAGACTGGCAGAGGAAGAAGGCGACACTGCCAAGGCCCACCAATGGTACTCAAAGCTCACAAACTCTTTCAGAAACTACTACTACGCCGACTTGGCGCGCGCCCGAATGAGTGGCTTGGTCGTGCCCGCAAAGGCAATCAGTTCCGATCCGCTGCTGCAGAAGGTCGTAGCGCCGACTCCGCCGAGCGACTTTGTGGATGCAGGCTCCACGCCTGCCGACAGCATTCGTGCGGAAAAGGCTCGACTTCTTGAAAATGCCGGTCTCACCGAGTTTTCGGTAAAGGAACTTCGTGCGGCTGCTTCGGAAGGGGGAGCAGGATGGGCAACACGCGAGATCGCGCGCATGTACCAGGATGACGGCCGATACGACCGCGCGCTGCAGACCATGAAGAGAGCGGTGCCGTCTTACTATGCGCTGGACATTCCGGCATTACCTCGAGACGCGTGGGAAGTCCTTTTCCCGCGCCCTTACTGGACCGATCTGAGAAAGTATTCGCAGGCAAACGGACTGGACCCATTTCTCGTTGCATCGCTCGTAAGGCAGGAATCGGAGTTCAACCCCGGGGCCATCTCGCGGGCCAATGCGCTGGGGCTCATGCAGTTGCTACCCACCACGGCCCGCGGCTTGGCGAGAGGCATGCACGTTCGTGGCTTCCAGACTGCGACGCTGCTGACGCCGACCACGAACCTGCAGCTTGGCACCCGATTCTTCCGTGACCTTTTGGACCGCTACAACGACCGCCCGGAATACGCGCTTGCCGCCTACAACGCCGGCGCCGACCGGGTGGACTCGTGGCTGAATTCCGGAAAATATCGTGGTCCCGACGAATTCGTGGAGTCGATCCCGTTCACCGAGACTCGTGAATACGTCCAGGCGATCCTGAGGAATGCCAGCGTCTATCGTCGTCTCTACGAAACGCCCTGAGCCGTTGACGCACACAAAAACGCGCACTCATATAGAGTGCGCGTTTGTTATGCGTAAGAGAGCCGCACTTCAGGGTCGGGTACCTTGAGCTGTGCGGTTCGTGCGTTGCGGCTGAGATGCCTGCCAAACAGCCGACGCGCCGCCGCCGATCAGCGTGCCTGCCACTAAACCGTCGGTGCAGCCACAGATCGTCCAACCAAAGCCAGAGCCCAACGCCGTGTGTCCGCCGAGCATCATCCATGGTCGCCAGGCTCCACCGTAGTTCTTGTGGCTGTGAAGATACGCTGTCGAGGCTCCGCCGCCACCGAGCAGAATGCCTTTCGTGACGTCGTTGCCACTGCCGATCAATGCTCCAACCCCCGCTCCGATCGCCGAGCCCCCTACCACCGAGAACCAGTAGCGGTGACTCTGTGGCGTTACTTTCTTCAGATCGCTGAAATTTACGTCCCCTGCAAATGCCGGTGCCACCATCATTAGCAACAGGCATAGCGCCAGCACGAACCCCCAGAATCTCGTCATGTGAAACTCTCCGTGTCTCGACTTATCGCTTACCGAGCTAGTGCTCTTGTCTTTTGGCGTTATGATGGCGCACAAAAACGGCGAGATGTCGCGAAGCCGGGAGGTTCACTCGAATGCGGAAACTCGCATGAATACTGGGCAAAACAGCAGGGCAGCGTTAGCGAGAGGATCAAAAATCCAGATCCACAGCACAGCAACTATTCTGAGGGGTGACCCAAGGATAAAGCCATCCAGAGCGTGCTCTGCAGCGTGAAATCACTATGAGCGTGCGCTCCAGCATGAAGTCATTCTGAGCCGAAGGCGAAGAACCTATGCGTTTCGCCTGAACTGCCACCTCGTCTGTTGCGAAAGAACAGCGAACATGGCGATCAGACACTAAAAAAACGCTACTGCACTGGCTCCTGGTTTGGGGTCTTGGCAAACAAGATCTCGCCGAGCAGCAAGAGTGCGCCGATAACTATCGCGGTGTCCGCAACGTTAAATGCCGGCCAGTGATAGGTGCCGACATAGAAATCCAGGAAGTCGACCACATGACCTGCGAACAGCCGGTCCCATAGGTTTCCAACAGCCCCGCCCAGAACAAGGGAAAGGCCGAGCCCGGTTGGGGTTATCGCATGGCTGTTTTTCCAAAGCAGCGCTGCGACCACCACCATGGCGACGAGCGAGAACATGATCAGCACCGCGATCTTCCACTGCGTAGGAGAATCGTCGAACAGGCCAAACGCCGCCCCGTGGTTCTGAACATGGGTTAGCTTAAAGAACCCCGGGACGACGTTGATGCTGTCGTGCAGCGTGATCTCTGTCGCGACAAGCCATTTCGTGATTCGGTCGAGCACAACAACACCCAACGCGATCAGGAAATGGTACTTGCGCATGGCATGTGACTGACTCATGAAGCCGCCCCTGCGCTCCCTTGCGCACCTTCGATTTCTCTAAGTGCTGCGCTGCACCGTTCACACACTGTGGGATAGGTCACGTCCTCTCCCACGCGGGTCGAATAATTCCAGCACCGCTCGCACTTCTGGCCCGGGGCCCTGCTTACTTGTACGTTGATGGACGGCGATTCGTTCGTTGAATGTTTCGGCTGAAGCACCACATTCGATACGATGAAGAGCGCTTTAAGTTCGCTTTCATTTCTTTTCAAGACCGAATACGCCGGTTCGGACGCGCCGATCGTGACTTGGGCCTCCAGGTTTGCGCCGATAAGTTTCTCCTGACGTGCCCCTTCCAGCGCCTTTAGCACGTCTGGCCTGAGTGCCATCAGGGTCTGCCAGTCGGACTTTACTCGATCATCCATGTTCCCGGCCAGTTCCGCAGCGGCAGGGAAGAGCGCCAGGTGAACGCTTGCCTCCCGCGCTTCCGTCGCAGGCAGATAGCGCCACACTTCCTCCGCCGTGAAACTCATCATCGGGGCCAGCAGGCGAACGAGTGCTTCGCCAATGCGCCAGATTGCGGTCTGTGCCGACCTTCGAGCCTTGTTCCTGGGCGCGAACGTGTAAAGGCGGTCTTTGAGCACGTCGAAGTAAACGTTGCTGAGATCCGAAACGCAGAACTGGATCACACGCTGATAGATCTTGTGGAACTCGAAGCTGTCATACCAGCCCAGCACTTCGGCGGTCATCTCTGCGGTCTGGGTGAGCATGTACTGATCGATCGCCTGCAAGTCCGAGAACGGCAGCGCGTCCGACTTGGGATCGAATCCGTTCAGGTTCCCCAGGATGTAGCGAAAGGTGTTGCGGATTTTCCGATATGTTTCCGCTACTCGCTGCATCAGGTCTTCCGAGCAGCGCACGTCTTCCCGGAAATCGACGGATGCGACCCAAAGGCGCACGATTTCCGCGCCCAGGCGGTTTGCGATATCGACAGGATCGACGACATTGCCGATCGACTTAGACATGGCACGGCCCTGCGGGTCGAGGGTCCAGCCATTGGTGGCGACCATGCGATATGGAGATTCGTCGCGCACGCCGACTGCGCACAGCAGGGAAGAGTGGAACCATCCGCGATATTGGTCCCCGCCCTCAAGGTACAGGTCGGCAGGCCAGGGCAGGAGCTCCTCCCGGCCCAGAACGGCGGCCTGGCTCGAACCCGACTCGAACCAGACGTCGATGATGTCCATCTCCTTTCGGAACTCGCCGCCACCGCACTTCGGGCACGCAACTCCGTCCGGCAGCATTTCTTTTGCTTCGTGCGCGTACCAGGCGTCCGCGCCTTCGCAACGGAACACGTCCACCACGCGCCGGTTAACCTCGGGCGCGTTCAAAACCTCGTTGCACTTTTCGCAGAAGAACACCGCGATCGGCACACCCCATATGCGTTGGCGTGAGATACACCAGTCCGGCCGCGTGGCCACCATGTTGGCGATGCGTTCTTCGCCCCAGGCCGGGTCCCATTTGACCTTCTTGATCTCATCGAGCGCGCGGGCACGCAGTGTGCCTTCAGGTTGACCATTTCTGGCCGGCACCACACCTTCCATGCTGATGAACCACTGCTCCGTTGCTCGAAAGATCACCGGCTTGTGGCAGCGCCAGCAGTGCGGATACGAGTGTTCGATTTTATCCAGGCCCAGCAGCACACCGCGCGACTGCAGCAGTTCGACTACAGCGGGATTCGCTTGGAATACGGTCTTGCCTTCGTATTCCGGCAGACCATTCTGGAGTCGGCCAGCCGAATCCACGTTGCAGGTCTGGTCGATGCCATACTTAACGCCGGTATAGAAGTCGTCTGCACCGTGAGCGGGTGCAGTGTGAACCGCGCCGGTCCCCTGGTCCATGGTCACGTATTCGGCCAGTACTCCGAGAACCTTGCGCTCCAAGAACGGGTGCTGAAATTCGGTGAACTCCAGCTTTCGCCCGGGGAAAGTTGCGATGACATCGCCCGTGATGCCGGTCCGAGCGCGCGTCTCGCCCACAAGCTTCTCTGCCACAACGTAAACTTCAGCGTCCGAGGCGTTCTGGATGGCAACGTACGATTCGTCGGGATGAAAAGCCACGGCCATTGAGGCAGGCAGCGTCCACGGTGTCGTCGTCCAGATGATCGTCGATACCTTCTTGCCTGCAAGCGCCGGGTCGAGACTGGAGGGGTCGCTAACCAGCCGGTACTTTACCCAGATGCTCGGGCTGGTGTGCATCTCGTACTCAACTTCGGCCTCCGCGAGGGCCGTACGGCAGTGAATACACCAGTACACCGGCTTCAGGCCCTTGTAGACCATGCCCTGTTCGAAGAACGTGTAGAACTGCTCGAGCACGGTAGACTCGTACTGCTTCGACATCGTGATGTAGGGATCGTCGAAACGGCCGAACACACCGATCCGCTGAAATTGCTTGCTCTGGAGATCGACGTACTTCTCGGCATACGCGCGGCACTCGTTCCGGACCTGCAGCGGTTCCATTTCCAGCTTCTTGCGTCCGAGTGCGTCGTCTACCTTGATTTCGATGGGCAGGCCGTGACAATCCCACCCCGGCACGTACGGCGCGTCGAAGCCCTGCATGTTCTTGCACTTGACCACAAAATCTTTCAAGCACTTGTTCAGGGCGTGGCCTAGGTGAATCGGGCCGTTCGCATATGGCGGGCCGTCGTGCAGAACGTAAGTCCGCGCTCCCTGCCGGGCCTCTCGTATCTTGTCGTAGATTCGAATTTCGTCCCAGCGCTCCAGAGTCTTAGGCTCGTTCTGGGGCAAGTTGGCCTTCATTGGGAAATCGGTTTTTGGCAGGTTCAGCGTATCTTTCAGCGGTAGCGGCACCCTGTTCTTATCTCCAAGGCTATGAAATATCTACATTCTAAATGGCGTAGAAAAGTCCGTCTATTCGGCAGCAGCCCGGGCGCGACATAACAACCTTTCAGGTGTTTAGACAAAGGAATGCTAGTTGGGCGCGAAAATAATTTGCGTCTAACGTGTTAGGGTGATTCTCTCATTGTGCAAGGCCTGTTTTGGGGGCGAGAATTAGAGAAACTACAGGAACTTCGCCGACGATCTGGCCTTGAGGGCATCTGGAGAACTCAAAGTGGAATTTGGTGCCTCTGAATCAGCACCTGCCGTGAGAGTAAACCGGTACCCGCCGACAATTTGCGTTGTGATTAACGCCGAAGACGCCCAAATGCAACTTGGCACGTCATGTGCACATCCTTGACAGCGTAGTGGCTCCGCCACTCGGAGCTTGGAGAGGCCGAACCGGCAAAAAGGTATGGCAAATCAGGTTTTGACACCGCGTCCTGACTATACGACGAACAGTTCGGAGCCCGAACTCGACCTGCTCAAGGTCCAGAACACCTCGGACGAGTCGACGTGGCACTCTCTGGTGGAGAACTTTCGAGAGACTTTCTTCCCCAAGAAGCTGCCGCCACTGCAACTCACATCGAAACCCGTAAAGGTTCGCGACATCTGGGGCGAATATAACTACAAGAAGAGGGGCGCTGCCGGTTCCATGGTGGTGCACGGGGCCCTCGTCGCCGGATTGATCGCAATCTCGTACGCCGGCGCTAAGGTAGTGAAGGAAGTCACAAAGCCCCAGCAGAGCGTGGAATTGATTGCCCCGAGCGACCTCATGATGCCGCTCTCCGCCAAGAAAAACGACACGCTCGCCGGCGGTGGCGGCGGCGGAGATCGCGACAAACTTCAGGCGCCCAAGGGAAGGCTACCCAAGTTCGAAATGCAGCCCCTTGCCCCTCCGGCAGTGGTCATTCGGAACCCGAACCCAAAGTTGCCGGTGGAGCCCTCTGTGGCAATGCCGCCGCAGGTGAAGCTGCCGATAAATAACAATCTTCCCACCTTGGGTGATCCGCTCGCGAAGATTCCTTCCGGTCCGCCTTCCAACGGCCCGGGCGCCGGCGGTGGCATCGGATCCGGAATTGGCGGCGGTGTCGGCTCGGGTGAAGGCCCCGGCGTTGGCCCGGGTCGTGGTGGCGGCTTCGGTGGCGGCGTGTTCCGCGTTGGCGGTGGCGTTTCGGCCCCCAAGGCGCTCGACACTCCAGACCCCGAGTATTCCGAAGAAGCCCGGAAGGCCAAGTATCAGGGTACCGTTATTCTGTGGCTGATCGTTGACCAAGCCGGGCACCCCCGCGACATCAAGATTGCTCGCAGCCTGGGCATGGGACTCGACCAGAAGGCAATCGAAGCCGTGAGAAGGTGGACCTTCGAGCCGGCGCTGAAGGACGGCAAACCGGTCGCCGTGCAGATCAACGTAGAAGTTAACTTCAGGCTCTACTAGAGCATCGAAACAGGTATATTGCGGAAACAACCGCAGTTATAGGCTGTTCCAAAAAGGTGAGGCTAACCGGCCTCGCCTTTTCTTTTAGCTGCGCGAAGCGGCGGCATCCATGCCATTCCAGAGTGCGTCAAACGCTTGAGAGGCACATCACTGAGACGTCGTTTTGTAGCCCGATCTGCGGCCGATATGCTTCAACTGCGCGAAGCGTGGAGATCGCTTTATCAACCTGCCGAACACACCCTGTTCCAGACGTTCGAGTGGAATCACCTTATGGCCTGCCGTCTGGGGCATCGTGAGACCCCCTTCGTGAGCTTTTTCGAGGACGACAACGGGGCTGCCATCGTTCCGGCCGCCATCGCTGAGGAGGATCGCGTCACGATTCTTGGCGAGCGGTTGTTCGACTACCGCGACGTTTTGTGTGCCGGGGACCCCGCCGCGCTTGCCGAAGCGTGGCGCGCGGTGGCCGACACTCGATTTAGCCTTCATGTCACCGCAGTTCGAGGGGTTGCGGCAGAGCGTTGGAACTTCGCCGGACTTCTGCCATTCTGTCTCGCACCATCCATACGCGTCGCCCAGCTAGCTCCTGAAGGATTGGAAGCGAACCACCGTAAACTTGGCAGGTTCAGCCGTCGGCTGCGACGCCAAGGCATCGAGTGGCATACATACGATGGCCGTCGCAGCGCCCTCCTCAAGTGGATTTACGAAACGAAAGCCAGGCAGTATCGCGGGAGCGACGACAACATATTCGCGGACTCGACCCGGTCCGACTTCATCGTGGATGCCGCTGCTTTGAACCCGCAGTCGTGCGAGATCTTCTGCTACGAACTGGGTGGCAAGACGATCGCTGCCCTGGTGACATTCCGAGATGAAGGTGTCCGGCGCTTCTATACCGTGTGGTTCGATCCGGCGTGGGCGAAAGAGTCGCCGGGCCAAGTTCTGGTCTATGAGGCGACTCTGGACGCGCTTCGCCGCGGTATCGACTGCGACTACATGACCGGTGAACAGCCTCACAAATTGCGGCTAGCAACCTCGTCAGAGACGCTTTACCGCGTCGCACTGCCTGCCGACAAGTTCAGGGAATCGATAGAACGCATCAGCCTCCCCGCTGCGAAAGCTGCGTAGTCTTACAGGAACTTCAGGAACTGCTTCGCTTGCTCGAGGCAGGGGAACAAGTTCTCTTCCGCTTGAAACTCCGGTCCATGCACGCACCTGCGTGTCCCGCGCATCTTCACCGGATGTTTGAGGTGCAGCATCTCGTGATACACGATGTACTCGACCGCGTAGCGTGGCACGCGTGGGTGATCGAAGACGCGGCTGACCACGATCGCGTTGTGTGCGGGATCGTAATGCCCAAGCATGTTGCGGGCGTGCTCACGGCTCCAGGTAAGGTTCGGTCTTGCCAGGAGACCATGAAAGAACCTCACGTTGAGCGTCTCGAAGACCTCTTCAAGGTCGTAGTGGCGGCCCTTCGCTGTATCGATTTGCTTGCGTCCGCGTAACTGCCGCACAAGCTCTGCCTTCGACATCAGCGCGTGGCTGGTAACGTATTTTCGATAGCGCTGGTTGTGGGACGGGTCGATCGGTTTGCGGTAGAGCTTCGCCAGCAGGATGTGGATGATTGCCCGCAGCACGCTTTCAGGAGCGCCTTCCAGCAGGTCGGAAATGCGCATCAGAATGCGGTCTTGCCGCAGCCTGACCGTGTTGTTGATGTTTGCGAACGGATAGAAACTGATACGGTACTCCGGAAGCGGGGCCCGTGGGCGAACTTCGCGGTAGCACTCCTGGAAAATTGCGGCGAGGTCCTCTCTCACTTCTTCAGGTTAGCAGAAGCGCGGCCATTCTCATTCGGGCTTTCGCAACTGCTTCGCTTTCGCCATAGTCTCGAGGTCATCCACAGTCTTTCGTGCGCTATCAAGGCTGGCGTTCACCGCTTCCGTCGTATCTTGCAGGGCGAACTCATAGTTCTGCGTGAGCTCTTTCTGCAGCGCCGGATCTGCCGCGGCGGATTCCTTCAATTGGCGAAGCTTCAGCTGAAACTCAGTATCTGCCTGGACCACCTCCTTCATCGCTTTGCGGATATCCCATTTGCCCTCCATGTACATGTCCACGTTGTCGTCCATCTCTTCAACGATGTTGCCCAGGTCCTCAAGCAAGTCGTGTATCTGTCGCCCTCGGTCGCCGGCGAACCGGGGGTCGGTGCGCAGGTGCTCTATGGTTTCCATCCGGGCCCTCGCGAACTGCACGTACAGCTTCAGGCGTTTGTCCGGTTCCTGCTTGGCCTCGCGCAACTGGTCGGTCTCATCCGCGGTAAGCGGGTCACGGCGTCGCTGGCCGGACGCAGCGATAGCCAGCAGCAGCAAAAGAGACACGATGAGAGCCAGTGTTCGCTTCATGATTTCTTCTTGAACATCGCGTTGAGAAGGCTGTTACGGGCTTGTTCGATCCGTTCTACTGCCGACTTGATCGGCCCCTGGCTTTCGAATTCGACGGATCTCGCCAGGTTCTCCATGCGTTCGGAAATTTTGCGTAGGGAGATCTCTGTTTCCTTCATTCGCTTTCGCGATTCGATGGCAGCTTTAGCCGCATTCTCGGAATCGACTGTGGTGTCGGAGATAGCGGCTTGGCCTTTCTGAACGTCGCCAGAGTTGAACAGACGCTCGGCTTGTTGCATCTCGAGTTCGGCGATCGCCGCATAAAGTTTGGGCTGGTCCTTCTGTTTCGCCGTCTCGACCTCGGCTTTGAGCTGAGGTATCGTTTTCTCCGACGCGACCGCGGCGGCGCACAAAAGGAGCGCTATCGCCCCAATCGCCAGAAGTTTGTTCATGGCTTTCTTTCAGGGTCGATCGCCACCAGGCGATGGCGCGCCTGCCATTCCTGGTCGGGGAACTTCCCATTGGCAACTTGAAGGAAACGCTTGTAATACTCGGCAGCTTCCTTCTTGTTTCTTAGATGGTCGTAAGCCGTCGCACGTAAAAAGTAAGTTGCAGGACTTTCCTCTAACAGCTTGGCCCGCGCGTCCAGCGCCTTGATCGTCAGCTCGTAGTTCTTGTTTTGGTCCGCCGCTATGGCCAGGTCGCCGTACGCCGGCCCAAGGTTCGGATTCAACTTGATGGCGGCAAGGAACTCCTGCTGCGCATCTTGAGGCCGATTCTGATACAGGAGTGAACGTCCGAGGCTGTGGTGCAAACCGGCGTCGTTCGGCGCCGTTTCAAGCAACGATCGAAGTATTTTCTCGGCTTCGGCAGCCTTGCGCTGTTCGAGAAGCAGGTCGGCGAGTTCACGCGTGGCAACCGCATCCCCCGGCTTCAGCTGCAAACCTTCCTGCAGTTCTGCGATGGCCTCGGCGGTCTTTCCAGTCGCGCCAAGCACACGTCCTAACTGAACGTGCGCATTGGCGTTTTTCGGGTCCATTGCGATGTACTTGCGCAGCACAGGTTCTGCTTCAGCTAAACGCCCCGTCTGCATGTAGACGTTCACAAGTCCGGCAATCGCATCCGCCGATTTCGGGTCGAGGTCCGACGCCATCCTGTACTCGTGCTCCGCTGCGGCGAATTGCTTCGTCGACTCGAGTACCAGCCCGGCTGAAAGATGGGGTTCAGGGTCCCTGGGCCGAAAGGATGCGGCGGCCTTGAACGCCTCCACGGCTCCGGTGGGATTCGACTTCGTCAGAACATGGCCGAGCGCCAGCCATGCGCGCGCCCAGCCTTCTTCCGGATGAGCAGTTGGTTTCAGTTGCGTGGCTGCTCGCAGATAGGTGGCAGCATCAGGAGACTCAGTCTTGGCCAGCATCAGCCCCAGGTTCAAGTTGGACTCAAAAATCCGCGGATTCGCCTGTACCGAGTTCCGGTAAGCCTCAATGGCTTCCGGCGTGCGCCCTGTCGCATTCAGGACATATCCGAGATCGAACCACGCCTGGAAGTCCTTGGGGGAGGTTGCGACGGCTTCGCGCAGTAACTTTTCCGCCTTTTCGTAGTCTTTTTTCTCAATTGCCGATTCCGCTTCGGCAACGGGAGAGGTCTCCGTGACGCGATGTTTGCGAACAGTCTTACCTGTTTGTTGCGCCGACGCGGACCCGCTCAGTGAAACAGCCAGCAGTACAACGGCGATCTTTTTAGCCATGGACATTCGGAGCGTGCTCTCCAGCAGCTATTTTCGCCGGGCCGGCCTCTGATGCGCCAGAAGTACCAGCCGCGAACACTCGAGCCAGGTAAGCCCCCGTATGAGAACCCGGGTGCCGGGCGATGGTTTCTGGCGTGCCAACTGCCACGACCTCACCTCCGCGATTGCCGCCCTCCGGACCGAGATCGATCACCCAATCGGCTGTCCTGATGACGTCCAGATTGTGCTCGATCACTATGATCGATCCCCCTGCGTCAATCAGGCGTCGGAAAGCCGCGAGCAGCTTGCTGACATCGTCAAAGTGCAACCCCGTGGTGGGCTCATCGAAAATGTAGAGCGCGCGGCGGCGACGCGACCCGTTGCTGTTTTCGTCCCGAGCGTGGCCGGTCTCGCGTGCTGCGGGCAAGTGCGCCGCCAGCTTTATACGCTGTGCCTCGCCGCCGGAGAGCGTTGTGGCGGATTGTCCAAGCCGCAGATAGCCGAGTCCAACCTCCTCCAGAACGCGCAGCTTATCGGTGATCTTCGGTATTCCGCTGAAAAAATGCAGCGCCTCGCGCACGGTCAGGTTCAGCACTTCATGAATGTTCTTGCCCTTGTAGCGGACATCGAGTATCTCCGGCTTGTAGCGCGTGCCCTTGCATTCTTCGCAGACTAGCTCAACGTCTGCGAGGAACTGCATCTCGACCGTAACCATCCCGTCTCCCTGGCAGGTTTCACAGCGACCGCCCGGAATGTTGAACGAGAAATGGCCCGGTGCGTACCCGTGCTTGTGTGATTCCGGCAGGGAGGAGAACAGTTCCCGGATGGCGTCGAAAGCCTTTATGTACGTGACGGGGTTCGAGCGCGGCGTGCGTCCGATGGGTGACTGATCGACTAAAACAACTTCGTCGACCCACTGCGCACCCTCAAGCCGGTCAAGGCACGCCAGCGAGGTCGACTCTTCGCCTCCGGAAGACTGTCCCTTTTCAGCGGCCAGTGCGCGATACAGCACGTCGTGCACGAGCGTCGACTTGCCAGACCCGGAAACACCCGTTACGGCCACCATCATGCCTAAGGGAATCTCGACGTCGATTTTCTTCAGGTTGTGCTCGTAGGCCCCCAAGATCTTCAACCGCTGGGAACTCGGTTTGCGGTGTACCGCCGGATGCGGAATTCGAAGCTCGCCTGACAGATATCGGCCCGTTAGCGAGGTCGGAACGTGCTTAATCTCGTCGTAAGTTCCGGTGGCAATGATGCGGCCGCCATGTTCGCCGGCGCCAGGGCCAAGATCGAGGATGCCGTCGGATGCCCGCATGATATCGGGGTCATGCTCGACCACCAAAATCGTATTTCCCAGATCGCGCAAGTCATCGAGGATCTTGATCAGCCGGTGGGTATCGCGCGTATGCAGTCCGATCGAAGGCTCATCCAGAACATACAGCGTGCCCACCAGGCGGGAACCAAGCGAAGTGGCCAACTGTATGCGTTGCGCCTCGCCGCCTGACAACGTCGATGCCAGCCGGTCCAGCGTCAGGTATTCCAGCCCCACCTCATTCAAAAATCGCAGCCTGTCACGAATCTCCTGCAGAAGCTTTTCTGCAACATCGGATTCTTCGCGAGAGAGCTGAACGTTACCGAAGAACTCTGCCGCCGCCTCGACCGTCATCGAGGTGATTTCACAGATATCCTTGCCGGCGATTCGGATCAGGCGCGCTTCGGGGCGCAGTCTCGCGCCGCCGCACGTCGAGCAGGTCGAATAGCCGCGGTACCGGCTAAGAAAGACTCGCACGTGGAGCTTGTATTTCTTGCGTTCTAGATGCTCGAAGAAGCCGCGAACGCCCCACCAGCGACCCTCGCCGTCGAGGATGAACCGCTGGTGCTCAGGGTCGAGTTCGTTCCAGGGGACGTCGAGCGGAATTCCCCGTTCGCGGGCATAGCGGCGCATTTCCGTCGCGAACGGCTTGTACTTTGGCTTCGTCCATGGCTCGATTGCCCCTTCGGCCAACGTGGCCGACTTGTTCGGGATAACCAGGTTCATGTCGAAGTCGATGGTGTTTCCAAACCCCTGGCATCGCGGGCAAGCGCCGTACGGATTGTTGAACGAGAAGAGTCGCGGTTCAGGTTCTTCGTAGCGAATCCGGCAGCGCTTGCACTCGAACCGCTGCGCGAACCGGAGTTGCTGTGCCTCTTCGTTCTCCTCACGCGGCGCCGTCAGAAACACGACCTCGCCCGCCTCGCGATATGCGCTCTCAACGGCGTCGACCAGGCGCGAACGTATTTCGGGCGAGATGCTTATGCGGTCTACCAGCGCAAACAGGGGTTGGGTGAAATCGATATCAAGCAGCGACTCGGGCGTGGAAAACTCGAAGATTTGTCCGTTCTGAAACAAACGGTTGAAGCCCCGCTTCCGCAGGTCAAACAGGCGATCACGGAACGCCTCATCAGGTTCGCCAGACTTCGATTTCGCAGTTTTCTTAGTGGCTTTTTTCTTTGCGCTCTTGCCCGCTTGCGCTTGCGCCGCAGCGGCTGCCTGCACGGGGAAGAGGATGTTCAGACGCATCCCTTCGCCGAGGGCCAGCACCCTGTCCGCGACCTCGTCAACCGATTCCTTCTTCACTTCTTCGCCGCATTGCGAGCAGTACGTCCGGCCCACACGGGCGAAAAGCAGGCGCAGGTAGTCGTAAATCTCCGTTGCCGTTGCGACCGTGGACCGAGGGTTTCTCGTCGAATTCTTCTGCCTGATAGCCACGGCAGGGGCAATGCCGTCGATGACTTCCGCATCAGGCTTCTCGATCCGCTCCAGGAACTGCCGGGCGTAGGCGGAGAGAGACTCAACATACCTGCGCTGGCCTTCCGCGTAGATGGTATCGAATGCGAGCGAGGATTTGCCCGACCCCGAGACGCCGGTCACAACCGTGATGGTGTTGTGCGGCACCTCAAAATCTATGTTCTTGAGGTTGTGAACCCGCGCGCCCTTAACAACGATGCTGTCTGTCGCCATGCAAAATCGGTGTTTCCGCGGGGCCGGGCGCTTCCCAAGGCCTACAGACACGCTCGACGACACTGCGGAATCTTCTGATTATAAATGGGGCGAACACCGGTCACAATTCAGCGGGCGAGCGCCAGCAACGCGAATAGGTAGATCCAGAGCACATCAATGACGTGCCAGTACCACGAGGTCACGTCGATGACGATGCGGCGCTGTTCGATTGGCTTACGGCGTAACGTGATAATCAACGCGTAAAGAAGCGCCAGAATGCCGGCAAGCAGGTGGACTGCGTGAGTCCCCGTTAGAACATAGAAGAACGAGCTTGCAGTACCTTCCCCTAGCAAGAAGCCGTTCCGTTCCAATTCACGCCACGCCAGACATTGTCCCCCAAGAAAAAGCGAACCGAGAAGGAGGGTCATACCAAGCCATGGAATTCGGTGGCTGTCCTGCTTGATACCAGGGATGGAAAAAGCAGGCGCGAGTATCGAATCCCGAGTGACCTGCCGCCGCGCCAGTTCAATTGACACGCTGCTCAACACGAGAATGGCTGTATTGATCCAGAGAAAGCGCATGGGCAGCGCCACCGGCGTCCATTCCCGCACTACGAACCCGTAGGATGGATCGTAGACGGCTGCCGAGTGCCGAAAGATGTACGCCAGGCTGAAGGTGACGAAGAGCATCACGATCGAGACGAGTCCGATCGCCATCCCGAGCCGGTACCGTCGAAGACGCTCCTCGTAATCAGGACCGCCATCTCCGCCGCGCCCCCCTCCGCCGCCGCCTCCGCGCGAGCGATTTACCGGCGGGCGGTTTCCGCCGCCGGCGCGAGGTCTCGGGGGACGAACGGGGCGGGGACTCAGGGTACCAAGGGCCATGGCTAGAACCTAGCTCCTGTCACACGGCTATGTGATGCAGTAGGGCGAGAAAGAGCTTTCGGGTCTTCCACCCGCTTTTCAAGTTCCCCAAAGCGAGATAGTTGAAGAACCTCTTAGTAGTTCCAAGAAGCGTTTTGATGTGTGTTGTGCGAGTTCTTTGACACCTGTTCGGCCATCATCTGCACCAGTTGAACAAAGCTCATCGGCATCCAGCCGTGCCCTTTCATGGGACGTCCGTACTCGAAGGTACCTTCGTAGTGGGGCGCGTTGCTCTGCTTCAGGAACTCCTGCATGCGGTAGACCGCCAGGTTCAGGTAGTAGTTGTCCATGTCGCCGCAATAAATGTGCAACTTGCCAATAAGGAGCGGTCCGATTTTCGACCAGTTCTTTTCCAGGTAGTAGCGCAGATCGTAGCCGTGGTCGCGCATGTAGTTTGCGACCTCCGGGTCGATCTTTCCCGTCTCTTTATCCCACAGCGGCTTCGGATACCCATCTTTCCCAACCGGACCGTAGACCGCCTCCCACGCCTCAAGTTGCTGCCCCGAGCGCCCGCTACTTCCGAGCACCTCTTCAAGTTGGCTCATCTGCCGAACGGTCTCGACCACCAGACCTTCTTCCGTACGCATGAGCGGTCGTTCGCGCTCTA
>JAEZPW010000080.1 GCA_023441255.1 Acidobacteriota bacterium | reverse complement strand
TCTGCGGGGACGGTTCCTCGCGTGAGCCGCTGCTACAATCTGCCCAGTGGCATCGTTCCCCGAATCGCGTGAAGAAGTGTCCCTGCGGTGCGTTGTGTCCGCCATCGCGATTGCCGCCTTCGTGTTTGTCCTGCCCATGATTGTTTGGGGCTATGCGCCCACTCACGACTTCAATTTTCACGTCGGTAACTGGATGGAGGTGGCCCGGCAGTGGCGTCAGGGGATCGTTTTGCCCCGCTGGGCTGCGCACGCCAACTACGGATTCGGTGAACCGCGCTTCATCTTCTACCCTCCGCTATCAAATTTCGTCGGAGCAGCAATCTCGCTCTTCACGCCGTGGCGAGCTGTACCGGGTACGTTCGTTTTCCTCAGCCTCGTTCTTGCGGGAACGTGCATGTACCTGTTGGCCCGGGAGCGGCTATCGTCGCGGTACGCGCTGCTTGCCGCGCTGGCCTACATGCTGAACCCCTACGAAGTCATGCTCGTCTACAAGCGCATGGCAGCCGCTGAGTTGCTCGCGTGTGCGCTTTTCCCTCTGGTTCTTCTGTACGCACTGCGCGTCACCGAGGGCCGTCCACGTTCCATCCTGCCCTTGGCGGCCGCCTATGGCGCCGTATGGCTTACAAACGCACCCAGCGCCGTGATGGTCAGCTACTCGATCTTCTTGGTATTCGCGGCATTGGCCGTTTCCAGGCGCAGCGTGCGGCCGTTGCTGTCTGGAGGCGCTGCGCTCGTGTTGGGAATCGCTTTCGCAGCCTTCTACATCGTCCCGGCAGCATGGGAACAACGCTGGGTCGACATCTCGCTCGCCCTCACCCTGCCTCACAACCGGCCCGAGAACAACTTTCTACGACTGTTCCCTCCCCGACTTCCCGGCGGCATCGCATCGATCATCACAGTCGGGGTCATTAACCTAGTCCTTGCGGCCGTTCTCTGCTGGATAGCTTTCCGCCGTCGGCGGCCACTTGCCGTTGATTGGTGGCTGTGGGTTGCGGTAACAGGCTTCGCCGCGATCTTCACCTTACCGTTCAGTATTTGGCTCTGGCAGCTCCTGCCGAAGATGATCTTCGTTCAGCTGCCGTGGCGCTGGCTGTTCGTGGTAAACACGGCATGCGCTCTGCTCTTCGCGGCTGTAATGAAGACGTTCTCGCGGAGGGGCCGGCTTATCGCGGCTGCTGTTCCGGTCCTGATTTTCTTCGTCCTGATTGGCGCTTACGCTACAAAAGGCAAGACGGGCAAAGTATCGGAACTAGAGTTGCAGATGAGAAGCGAGGGCGGGGTTTGGCCCGAAGCTCAGTACTTGCCCAGGGGCGGAGCGCAGGGACCACGCCAATCGAACGCACTGCTCGCAGCCGACTCGAGCGCCGCGAAAGTGCAGGTACTCAAAAGCAATTCTGAACATTTCGTACTCGCGGCCAACAGCTCAATCCAATCAAAGCTTCTGCTGAACGTGGCCTGGTACCCCGTATGGGCCGCAACCGTGAACGGAGCTGCCGCCGAAGTTCGAAGCAACCACGGCTTGATAGAAGTTTCAGTTCCGCCAGGTTCGAGCATTGTCGAACTCACGTTCCTCAGAACCGCTGATCGCACGCTTGGCGGTGTTGTTTCTCTATTGGCCATTGGCGTCGCCGGAATAGTCTGGTGCACCCTCAGGCTGAGGCAACGCAGGTCACCACAGCCCACCGGCAGGTACCTTGAGCAACAAGCGTAGCGTACTTGTATATTTCTGACCTGTTTAACAGCGCAGCACGCTCCGCTGTTCGCGCATCTTAGAACATTGGCCACAACTCTCGTCACCACGGAGATGATTTGTTGTTGAAAGCCGGCCCCCGCGCGACCGCGCGCAGCAAACCTGTGGTAGCCCACCGGTTGCCATCTGACCCCGAAGTACGGCGCAGTCCCCTCCCGAACCGTTGGTACGCCCGCCTTGAGGTCATCGTTGGTATCGGCTTTCTCCTGCGTCTGTGCACCATTCTGGTCAAGCACACGTACCGGATGTCGCCAGTCGACCCGATGAACACCATCGAAAACTTCAAGTTCAGCTTCGAGAGCGGTATGGTCGCCGGTTCGCTGGCCTCAGGCCTGGGCTTCGCAAGCCCCTTCGGCGGGAACACTGGGCCTACCGCATGGCTTGCGCCGGTCTACCCTTACCTCACGGCCGGGGTATTCAAGATATTTGGCATCTATACGGAATCCTCCGCGTTGGTTCTCCTTGTCCTGAACGCGCTATTCTCGGCTCTCACTTGCGTACCGGTGTACTTCATCGCGCGGCGCTTCTCAGACGCGCGTATTGCTCGCTGGACGGCGTGGATGTGGGCGCTCCTGCCAGCGGCGATGTACTGGAGCATCAAGTTGGTCTGGGAAACAAGCCTCTCGGCGTTCCTTCTGACCACCCTCATTTGGCTCACACTCGAATTGGAGAAACGGGACAGCGTCGGTTTGTGGCTCTCATGGGGCGCCTTATGGGCGATCCTCGCGTTGACGAATCCCGCCTGCTGTTTGATCCTCCCCTTTGCCGGAATATGGCTGTGCTGGAGACGACAACAACTCGGACGCAAATGGTTCGCCTTGAGCGCGCTCGGTGGCATCGTCTTTCTGCTGGTGATCACGCCCTGGGAGATGCGGAATCTGCAGATATTTCACCGCGTGCTGCCCATTCGCGACAATGCCGCGGCGGAGCTCAGAATGGGCAATAGCCCCGGCTCCGATGGTCTATGGATGTCCTGGGCACATCCGTCGCAAAGCACGCTCGAACTCGCTCGCTTCCGCGAACTCGGCGAGACCCGTTACATCGCGCTGAAAGGTGCCGAGGCGAAGCAGTTCATCCGTGAAGATCCTGTGCGGTTCCTGAAGCTGTGCCTAAATCGGATGGTGTATTTCTGGGCGGGGGTTCCAAAGCCCGGCAAATCCGCGCTGAGTAGTGCCTCCAAGAACCTGTTCTTCATGCTTATATCCGTTATGTCGCTCGGAGGCCTGTTCTATTTGCTCCGGCAGCGCACGCCAGGTACATTCGTCCTGCTGGTCGCGACCGCTATCTATCCCATCACCTACTACGTCACCTTTGTCGACGCGCGTTATCGGCACCCGATTGAACCGGTGCTGGTATTCCTCGGCACATACCTGGTTTTTCAGGCCCGTGAACTCAGAACGGAGCCTGAGCGCCTCCCGATGGAAGATACGCAAGCGACGGTCGGTTCCGTTGCCGCATAAGCGCGCAAAAAACAACCGGCTCCCTTGCGGCGGAAGCCGGTTTGTACTCGTTCAATTCCGACTCTAGATCGGCGAAATCGGAAGCTGAGTATTAGTTCGCAACCGTGTAGCGCCTTCTCTGGCCGACCCTACCGCTCGGCTGTTGTCTGATGTTGTGTAGCGCCGGGTCTCTGACCCGGCGTCCCGCTCAGGTCTAAATCGGCTGTGGACTACAGCTTTTCGTAAAATTCGCAGGCCGAACACGAGATGAAAACGCCACCGGGGACGTTTCGCTCGCGGTCTTTCACGCGCTTCACGATGCGGGTAGGCTTGCCGCACTTCGGGCAATCCGTGCTCTTGGAGGTGTCCATCACCTTCTTGCGGTCCGCTGTTTTTGCAATCTTGGCCATAATCTTCTCCTGACGTTGTTCCCTCGCGCCGCCACAGCGGTATCCGCGCGGGTAATCTGAATGTCTTGGGAGCAATAAACAGATGAGGAACGGGCGCAACCTCTGGTAAACTCCGGTGCGCCAAGGAGGCTCCGACTCGGGCGGAACTTCCGGTTCCTGACCGGCGCAATCAGGGAGCGTGATTGGACCCGCTGCGGTCCCTGTGCGCCTGTTATGTACTCACCGTTTCTCGATTTTACATGAGCGCACGCTATGTTGAAACACATACGCTGGGACGACGTCCAGACTGAGCAGCTGAACCCAAAGCTTAAGCGGCAGTTCTTCACTTCCGGCGGTGTTACGCTGGCCCGGCTGATTATGTCCCGGGGTCTGGAAATTCCCACGCACCATCACAGCAGCGAGCAGATCACCAACATCGTACAGGGTTGCATCAAGATGTGGCTCGAGGGGAAAGAGTATCTGCTGCGTGCAGGCGACGTCCTCTGTATTCCAGCTAATCTGCCCCACCACACCGAGGCTCTGGAGGATACCGTGTGCCTCGACGTCTTCTCGCCCCCGCGTACCGACTGGCTCGCCGGTCAGGACAGCTACCTTCGCGGGACCGGCAGCGGCGCCTCAAGCACCCCTGAGGAGCAGGCCTGAACTCTTGCTCGACCGTGCTGTCCAGACCACGACAGTGATTCATGTGGACCGAACTCCGCGCATCGAATCCTGCATGGAACCGATGCAAGGGCGCAAAGCCATCGTGGCACTCACCGTCGAACCCGGAGAGACATCACTTTCCACCCGCAAGCTGGTGATTGAATCCGCCGGATTCAATTGCCTCAGCGCGGTTACGGCACGGCAGGCACTTGAACTCGCCCAGGTTCACCCAATTCACGCAGCTCTCATCGACTCCGATATCGACGACCTGGAGAGTTTCATAAAATCATTGCAGCGCCTTCGCCCGGGGATCCGCGTCTATGTTCTTTCCGGCCAGGGCTGGGCTAGCCAGCAACTGCGTCCACATATCGCGCGAGTGTTCCAGAAGCTTGCTGATCCCCGCGAGATTGTTGAAGAGCTGATCAGTGCTTTCCCGGAACGCTCTGGTGCCTTCAACTGATCTCGATTTGGCAGGGGTCCGCTTACCCCGCGCCGTTGACTCCCGCTCGCAGCCTCTGCTACGTTCATCGGTTTTGTTGGCTATTTCCGCGTAACGAGGCGCACTGATGGCAATCAAGTTCCGAGGCGTCGATTTCATCGACTTCGACACCCTGCTCTCCGGGGATGAGATCCTCGTCCGCAATACGGCACGTCAGTTCATCGAAAATAACCTCATACCCATCATTGAGCAGTGCAATCGCGAAGGCCGTTTTCCGCGCGAACTTGTGAAGCCCATGGCTGACTTGGGCTTTTTCGGAGCCAGCCTCAAAGGCTACGGATGCGCCGAAATGTCCAACGTTGAATATGGCCTGGTCATGCAGGAGCTGGAACGCGGCGATAGTGGCGTCCGCAGCTTCGTCAGCGTCCAGTCCGCGCTCGTCATGTACCCGATCTATGCCTTCGGCAGCGACGAGCAGAAGGACCGCTGGCTACCCGCCATGCAAAAGGGCGAAAAACTCGGCTGCTTCGGCCTCACCGAACCGGATTTCGGATCGAACCCCGGTGGCATGAGGACGCGTGCGCGACGCGACGGCAACGACTACGTCCTCAACGGCGAGAAGATGTGGATCACCTCAGGCTCGATTGCCGACGTTGCCGTCATTTGGGCGAAGAACGAGGAAGAGGGCGGCACGGTTCGCGGCTTCCTCGTGGAAACCGATCGCCCTGGATACCGCGCCGAAGACATCCACGGCAAATGGTCGCTGCGCGCTTCGGTAACTTCTTCCCTTTCCCTGCAGGATGTCCGCATTCCCGCCTGTAACCTGCTGCCGAAAACCGACGGCTTGAAGTCCGCACTGATGTGCCTCAACCAGGCGCGGTACGGCATTGCCTGGGGCGGCGTCGGTGCGGCAATGGCCTGTTACGACTGCGCCCTCCAGTACGCGCAGTTCCGCAAGCAGTTCCGCGACCAGCCCATAGCAAGTCATCAGCTCGTGCAGGAGAAGCTGGTCTGGATGATCAACGAGATCACGAAAGCTCAATTGCTTGTGCTGCAGGTCGGACGCCTCAAAGATCAGAACAAGGCCCGTTTCCAGCACATCTCAATGGCGAAACGAAACAACGTCTGGATGGCCCTCGAGTGCGCGCGTATGGCAAGGGACATTCTCGGAGCGAACGGAGTGGCTGACGAGTACCCGATCTTCCGTCACATGGCGAATCTGGAGTCCGTCAAAACCTACGAGGGCACGCACGACATTCATACCCTGATCGTCGGTTCCAGTGTCACGGGCATTGACGCTTTCTGAAAAAGGTGAAGCTCCACACATCAGCAGTGTTGGTGTGGTAGCGCTTCCTCGTCGCTTTGCTCCTGGGAGTGTCAGCGCTCAAAACAGTCCAGGCTTTCGGGATGACAACCTGGCGTACAGCCATTTCGCTATTGTCATTCCG
>JAEZPW010000067.1 GCA_023441255.1 Acidobacteriota bacterium | reverse complement strand
TATCGACACAGTGTCGCTTATCGCCCAGTCTCGGTTATCGACACAGTCTCACTTCTTACTCTGCCTCGCCCGCCACGAACTTGTATCCCAGTCCCGGGACCGTGATGATGAGCCGCGGGTGCTTGGGGTCGCGTTCCAGCTTCTGTCGCAGGCTGACGATGTGTACATCAACCGTGCGCGTGAAGGTTTCCGTGCTGTAGCCCCAGACTTCTTTGAGCAGTTCGTTACGCGAGATGGTGGCGTTCGGGTGTTCGACGAAGTAGCGCAGCAATTGGAATTCACGGGCTGAAACGTTGATTGGCTTGCCATTGCGCGAGACCACGGTGCCGCGAACGTCGATGCTGATGTCGCCGATCTGATGCAGTCCGTCCTGCCGGGTCAGGGGGCGCATGGGGGCACGGCGCAGCAGCGCCTCCACCCGCGCCATGAGTTCCAGCATGTCGAATGGTTTGGTGACGTAGTCGTCGGCGCCGATCTTAAGCCCGAGCACCTTGTCGATGACCTGGCCGCGAGCGGTGAGCATGAGGATGGGAGTGATGAGGCCTGCCTGGCGAATGTCGCGGCAGACGTCGAACCCGTTGCGACGGGGCAGGCCGACGTCGAGTATAACCAGGTCGAATGCACCCGTGGTGGCCTTGTCCAGGCCTTCTTCACCGTTGCCGGCACAATCGACCGAGTAGCCTTCGCTCTCCAGCCGGTCGCTTACGGTCATGCGCAGTGCTTCTTCGTCTTCGACGATGAGTATGTTCTGGTTCATTCTGCGAGCAATCTTTTCGGTGGCCCTTTTCGGTGACCCACAAGCCTATTTTGCTGATGCGGTCGCACCATCTACCCGGTCAGTCGCGGCGCGCGGTGGATGCAGTGACGGTCTCTTCCTGTTGCGGCTCGGCGGCCGAAGCGTCTGCGCAGGGCAGATGAAGGACGAACGTGCTGCCCTCGCCCGGGGTGCTGGTGACTGTGAGTCGGCCTCCCATGGCTTCTGCGACCCCCTTCGCCAGCGCCAATCCCAGCCCGGTTCCGTGTATCTGCGCGCCCAGCACGGACGGACTTCGGTAGAACGCGTCGAAGATGCGTTGCTGCTCGCCGGGTTCGATGCCCAATCCCTTGTCCTGCACAGAAATCTGCACTTCACGCTTGCCGCCGGGGTTGTCGCACTCGTTCACGCCGATGCCGATCCAGCGTGCCTCGCCGCCATACTTGACTGCGTTGGCGATGAGGTTCTGCAGACAGTGCGTGACGGCGGCCACGTCGACGATCACGTCGGACGTACTTTCCAGCCGGCGTTCGACCGTGAAACCGGCATTGCGGACCAGTTCAGCCGAATTCGCCAGCGCCGTGTTCACCAATTGTACGGGCGACGATGGACGAATGTTGTACTGATGGCCGTTCTGGCGCGCGGCGGCAAAGAGCAGTATCTGCTCGACGAGTTGCGTGAGCTGGCGGCTCTGGTCGCGAATCACCTTGCCGTAACGGGCAAGCTTGGCCCTGTCCTGGACGATGCCGTCGGCGATGTTATCGGCGGCGGACGCGATCACCGCGAGCGGCGTGCGTAGTTCGTGGGAAATGCCGGCGACGAATTGCATCTGCAGGGAAGCGAGCCTGTGCGCACGACGCGTTACGGCAATCAGCATGGCAATGGTCGCCGCAAGCAGCAGGAGAACGCCAAAGCTGATGGCGAGATGACCACGCCGGGTGGCTGCCAGGGCCGCTTCCAGCGATCCCTTGCGGTGGCGCACGATGAGTTCCCAGTCGGGGCTGGCTGCGCGTTCGGTGTGAAATGGCTCCAGACGGAGCAGCCCGCGGCTGAACATCGGGGACCGATCACCCCTGCGGGCATCGTCGCCCGGGGCTTGGAGTCCTTCTTGTCGCGGCGGTTCCGGACGGCCGATGGGAGGGCCGAACAGCCTGAGGCGCGCATCGGTCGGCACGTTCGTGCCGGAGCCAAAATGCGGGTTCGAGGTGTAAAAAACGCGATTTGGCGCGGCGCGGCTGATCACGGCAACGTCATAGGTGAGACCGTCAGACCCGCCAAAGAATCGCTGGGCAAGCTCCGGCAATATCTTTTGCCGGAGAACATCCTCGTTCAGAACGATGATCAGCCATTCGATATCCTGCGGGACCTGCGTCGTCTTTTCCGGACCAGCCTGCACTGCCACCAGCGGATGCACCAGTGCTGGAATGTTTTCGTCGACCATCCACGGGAGTGACGGCGGCCCATGATGGACGAAGTGATCGAGGTTGCGAATGCGGTGCGGCGATCGTTTGAATCGTTCGCTGAAGAATTGCATATCCGACGACATCGCGCTGAGCGGCGCTTGCAGCGGCGCCAGTTTCGACGGCCAGTCCACGGGCGCGAAACTCTGTGTGTCGGCGTTGAAGGTGCGGAGCTGAATACGGTCGCCGACGGCGTCGGCAACAAAGAACTCCTCCGCCAGGTCGGGATGAGTTGCCGTGCGCCTCCATGTGTCGAGGCGCTCGAGGTAGGACTCAGGATCGGTGGGCACGCCTTCAGTGCGCCAGTCTACCTGCAGGGCAAGCGGAATGGAGAGCAACTCGCGCCCGAGGTCCTCGCGCAGTCCGACCATGGAGGCCTGCAGGCCCGCCCTCATGCGATCACCGGCGGCTTCGTTCAGTTCCTGCGTCCACTTGTATTGCAGAACCGCCAGAAGGATCAGCACCACTGCAAGCGCAAGAACCCCTATCGGCCACAAGAACCTGTCTTTTAGGGGCAATTTCATGGTTGATTAAACGTATTGCGGCCAGGTCTCGGTTAATTATAGGCGCAAGCAGCGGTCGCGAGCGTGGCGCGCGAATACAGCTACGAGTTCAGCCTGTCGCCGGAACGGCGGCCTGACAAACCCTGCCGGCGGACCATTCGAGAGTCGGTGCCGAACTCAACCACTGCGGCCGATGCAAGCGCGACAACGATTGCCGTGAACAACACCCAGGTCAGATCGGTAATGATGGCTACTGCCGTTTCAAACATAATCGTCAAAAACCCGGCGAACAGCGGGAGGGCGCGGAGGCTCTGCGCCCGGGGGCTCCACGCTGTTCGCCGCTAGTGCATACGCAACTTGGCAGTGGTGCTGCCGGAAGCGCAGGCTAGTGAGGAAAGGCTCCGTGCGGACCATGACCGAATCCCATGGGACCTTCGCTCTGCAACTCGCTGTACTTCGCCTGCTGGTCGGAGGTGAGCGTCTGATAGAACGCCGCGTCCGCCTTCGCCTTGATAGCGATGGACTGTGCGCTGAGATTGCCGAGAGCGGAAGCAGCCTGGTCGATGGCCGCTGAGTTGTTGCTCTTCACGGCTGCTTTGAGACTGTCGTGCGCCGTGCGGAACTGCTGGCGCAGCGCTTTCTCGGAGTCGGCCGCGTTGGTGAATATGGTTGTTGCCTGTTGCTGTTGCGCGCTCGTAAGCGACAGAATCGTCGTGAGCCTCTGGACCTGACGTTCCACGTGCTTTGCCGGATCGGGAGGCCCCGGAGGACCTTGCGCGACCATCAGCGTTGCCGCGGACACAAGCAGCACCAGGATTGCAGCACTTATTCTCTTCATCGTTGTTTCCACCTCGTTCCAGTTTTAGGCCTGTTCAGTCGTCCCAGGCCGGTTGACTTCGTACCGCGTGGCTGAAGGCCGTCACTGTGCCCCTTTCATATCAGCACAATCCAGAACCCCCGCACGTAAACACGCGGCAAGCAGCTTGTAAAAAGTGCGTAAACGAAGATCCCGCGCGAACACATTTTGCTCAGAGTGTGTGACGTTTTTCGCTTTCCACCCATTCCGAATGTCATTCCG
>JAEZPW010000056.1 GCA_023441255.1 Acidobacteriota bacterium | reverse complement strand
CTCTGGCGTAACTCTTGCGTGCTTGTGAGGGACGCCTGGGGTTATTGCGGCGGCAGTTGGTTCGGCCGGTCCATGAAACAGAAAGCCCACCGCGGCTCCAAGAAGTAGACAGACCGTTAACAAAATGCCGGCCTGTGCGTTGCTCCAGAGTCTGGAGTTTTCAATATCCTGGTTCCCCGGTTCTGAAGCCGCGTTGTTATCGACACTGTTCATGGGTGAAGATTCCCTTCTCTACTGTAGGTCCCTGTTCGAGTTTGCCGCTTTTAGCAGCGTCTTACCTGCGTGTTACATGCCTGCGGGCTTCGAAGACTTCGCCGCCGGCGCGACGTTCGTGTGTTGCTTTGCACGTGCAAGTAGCGACTCGACGTTGGCGCGATCGGGGTAGTCCGGAACTTCTCTCAGCAGTTCTTCCCAACTCGCCACCGCACCACTTGCGTCGCCCTTGCCCTGCCACTTGATCATCCCGAGGTTGTAGAGTGTGGGACCGTGTTTCGGCTCGTATTTCAGACTGGTTTGCAACTCGCTGATCGCACGGTCGGAGTCTCCGAGGTAGAAGAACGCAGTCGCCATGTCCGTACGTACGTTGCAGTTCTTCGGATCGATTCTCAACGCACGGTCGTAGTACCGGATTGCTTCCTGATACTGCTGGGTGTCGTAGTATATGTTCCCTACCTGTGCAAGAAGGGCGATATTATCGGGGGCATTTCTGAGTTCGTTCAGCAGGGGCCCCGCCTGACTGTCCGCCATGTGCCTCATCTGTTCTTGCGAGGGCTGTTGTCCAGCGGCAATCGCCATCGAAGCGGTGTTAGTAGCATCCGATTTCGTGTGCTTCGAGGGGCTCGATTCTCGCAAAAAATACCCGACGAACGAGCCAATGGTCAGGCAAATCACGGCAAAGGTGTAGACCTGTGCGCTCGTCCAGCCGGTGGGGGAACTCCCCGTCGCACTCTTCTCGCTAGACATTCCGTAAGTCTCCTTCTTTCGTCATTCGAGTCGGCCCACAACGAATTTGATCGTGAGTGTTCTGGGGCCAGCTGTGGGATGTAGCTGTACTCTGATTCTGCGCTGTCGCGTGGTATTTACGCTGTGACAATCTTCACAGAAGTCACACCGGTGCGGCTGCTTGGGTTTACACCTCAGAAGCGCATAAATGAAGCTTCAACGGTCATTGAGGACCGATATCGCTTGACGCCAGCCACTCTGCATCCTAAACTGCCATCGCTCCTAAGCAAGCACTAACTAACACGCCTATACGATCCCCGGATTGTTGTGGACTGCTGTGCATCAAGGCAGCGCTTTAGGGCGCAGAGCCCGAAGTTTGCTTCTGATGGGTTGCAAGCAAGTGCTTGCGAGGGGTTCACTGAACAATAACAGTGCACATGCCAGACAGAGGTTGTGGTCCAGGCAGACTTGATGTGGAAAACACGTCACCTAAGTGGCGGAGGCGAAGCCTTGTCTGACATGCGGTTGGCTCTTCCGGAGAGCGTTCTTACGCTGAGGCACGGAATGGGCGAGCAGAACTGGTTTGCGGTGTTCACCACCAGCTGCCACGAGAAAAAGGTGGCGAAGCATTTTGCGGCCCGCGAGCTTACATCGTTCCTGCCAGTCTACCGGACACTTAGTGCATGGAAGAACGGCTGCAAGGTTGTGCTGGATCGTCCTTTGTTTCCCAACTACCTGTTTGTTCGCGCCAGCCGAAAGGAACGCGGCTGCATCTTGTCGGTGCCGGGTGTCTTGTCAGTACTCGGGTCCATCCAAGCGCCCGCAATCGTTCCGGACGAATTCATCGAGTCTCTTCGTTCGGGGCTGAATTCATACCGCGTTGAACCCCACCCTTACCTTGTGGTCGGCGAGCGCGCTCGGATTACGCGCGGAGCATTTGAGGGTATGGAAGGCGTGGTCCTTCGAAAGAAGAATAGCCTGCGCGTGGTGCTGAGCGTGGACGTGATCATGAAGAGCATTGCGATCGAGGTTGATGCCGACGACCTCGCGTCATGTCGCGAGTAGTCAGGAATTCCCTACGATGCCCGATTCGGGTTCAGCAACCACTCTCGACCGCCTGCTTGCCTCTGCTGTAGAACTGTTCGCCCAGTTCGGATATCACGGAGTCAGCACGCGTGACATTGCACGTAAGGCTGAGATCAACGAAGTGACGGTCTACCGTCATTACGCGAACAAGCGCGAACTGTTCATCGCGGCAGTAGAATCGGAACTGGCGAAGGTCCGCATACGTCCCGAACTCTTGACGAAACTGGCTGCGGCTCGCGACCCGCAGAGTGCCGTACGAGCAGTATTCCTGTTGATCGCCGATGCCGTCCATGCTCAACCGCAGCTGGTGCGGTTGCTGAATTTCAGTGCAATGGAATTCGGGAGCGCCCTTGAACCGCTGTATCGCAAACACCTCGAGGGACTCCTGACGATCGCCGCATCCTACCTGGAGCCGTGGACTGAACGCGGTTACCTTTCGGCGGTGGATACGCGGACCATCGTCCTTGCTTTCGCCGCAACGATGGTGTGCGTGCAGTGTTTCTACCCCGTGTTCGCCACCGACAATCCTTTCTCTCCGACTGAAGAGACCGCAAGCATGTTCGCCAAGATCTGGCATACGGCTCTTGCGAACCACGGTGTGCCATCTTGAAGCATAGCCATGGGCCAACAAGAGCGGCGCTGTTGCAACCTGCCAGCCCTTTTGTGTTTGCCTTGCGCCATGCTGTCTCGGTTTTGCTGGTTGTCTCCATTAGTTCGTCCGTCTTGCTGTATGCGCGTGTCGAGCCTGACAAGGCTTCGCCGTACGTTCCGATCTATTCCTGGGTTTACGGCGCGTTTGATCGTCTCCAGGCACTCGGCTTCGCACCGAGTGCTTTCGTTGGCCTGCGGCCCTGGACGCGAATGGAATGTGCCCGCATCGTGGAAAGCGTTGGCGAACTGCAAGCGGGTTACGACCGGAGTTCCGAGGCGCACCGCCTGTACTCGGCCTTAGTTGTGGAGTTCGCTTCGGAGTTGGACGCTTCTCGCGATAGCAGCAGATCCGACGTTCGAGTCGACAGCATCTACGCCCGCTACACGGGCATCGCCCGACTCCCGTTGGCGGATGGATACCACTTCGGCCAGACGCTCGCAAACGACTTCGGCCGGCCGTACGGCGAGGGAGCGAATACCGTGCTGGGTGCTGCAGGGTGGGCCTCATCCGGACCGATTGCGATGTACGTTCGGGCGGAGTATCAGCACGCAGCGCCACTGCCGCCATACAGTGATACGGTTCAACAACTGATCGGGCAGCTCGACTTGACTCCGCCGCAGCTTCCGATTCAAACCAGATCGGTAAATCGTGCACAAATCGTAGATGCGTACGCCGCGTGGAATTTGAGGACTGTACAGGTCTCTGTCGGACGCCAGAGCCTCTGGTGGGGGCCAAATCGAACTGGCCCACTCATGTTGAGCAACAACGCGAATCCCATCGACATGGTGCGCGTGACGAAGACGACACCGTGGAAGCTTCCGAGTTTCCTGGGATGGTTAGGCCCCGTACGATGGGAGGGTTTCTTCGGACTTCTCGCCGATCATCATTACCCCGAAAATCCCGCCATCCATGGCGAAAAGGTGAGCTTTAAGCCGACTCCTAATCTCGAACTGGGCTTCTCACGTACGGTTGTCTTTCGACCGGTGACGTTTGGGAAGTTCTGGGATGGTTTCGTCAGCGTTGGCGACAGTGTGTCGACTATTCCAGGAGGACCGACTGACGTTGGGGATCGTAGAGGCGGATTTGATTTTGCGTATCGAGTGCCCGGGCTCCGAAGGTGGTTGGTCCTTTACAACGACGCCTTGACTGACGATGATCCCTCGCCGCTTTCTGCACCGCAACGTTCAATGATGAATCCCGGGTTGTACATGCCTCAGGTACCGAAAATACCGAAACTTGAAATCCGGGTCGAGGCGCCTTTTTCGGATACGCCGGCCCTTGCCTTCGATGCGGGGCACTTCTTCTATTGGAACGGTGCGTACAGGGACTCCTACACAAACGGAGGCAAACTGCTGGGGTCATGGGTCGGCCGGCAAGGACGAGGCCTGCAGGCCTGGACTACCTACTCCGTGGCCCCGCGAAAGCAAATCGAGTGCAGCTATCGTCAGGCACGCATTGATGGGGAGTTCGTGCCTGGCGGTGGCAGGGTTCATGATTTCAGGGTGGGTGCAAATTGGACTGTGGGAGAACTCGAAATCTCCAGCTTCGTGCAACATGAGCTCTGGACGGTTCCGGTCCTTCGCGCCGGCCGACAGTCAAATACCACCGCCTCTATTCAATTGACCTACGCCCCGAGCAAGTGGAGCCTGCTCGCTAATCGACGTAGATAGGCAACAACGTATCAACTGGCAGACCGAACAAAGCAACTGGTCACCCGAGAAAGCCAATTCTCAATGAGAGCTAAGATCATTCAACGTCTGATTTTTGTAGCGCTGATCGGATGCTGTGCGAACGTGACAAACGCGTCGGGCCAGACGACCTTGCGGGTGCCCGTGCCGCAGGAGCAAGTGTGCATCGGTTCCAACTGCAGGCCGGTGCCGCCGCCCGCTGCTGGCACGAGAACAGCCGGCGCCGCAACAGAGACGGCACCGAATCCTCATTTAGGCCTTGAGAATGACCAGATGCCGAAAGTTCCCGCTTCGAACGATTCCGATGCACCCGTCGATGCAACTGAATTCCAAGATTTTGTCACCAGTTCAGTTGGGCGCAAGTTGCCGAGATACGGGTACGGCTTGTTCGATCGCGTCCCGACGACCTTCGCTCCGATGGACCGCGTGCCAGTCACCGCGGATTATGTGGTGGGGCCTGGGGACGAATTGCTGGTCAGGGCATGGGGGCAGATCGATCTGGATGCCAGGGTCACAGTCGATCGCGCTGGCGACGTTTACCTTCCGAAAGTCGGCACCGTGACCGTGGCTGGTCTGAAGTTTGAACAGCTGCACGACTTTTTCTTTGCAGCCGTCGGGCGGGTATTCAGAAACTTCGATCTTGCCGTCAACATGGGGCAGTTGCGGTCGATACAAATATTCGTTGTTGGGCACGCAAGGCGGCCTGGGGTTTACACCGTCAGTTCGTTGAGCACGCTGGTGAACGCACTGTTTTCATCTGGTGGACCATCGACCAGCGGTTCCATGCGGCACATACAGCTCAAGCGCAACAACAACGTCGTAACGGATTTCGACTTATATGACCTGCTGCTGCGGGGCGACAAGTCTAAAGACATGCGGCTCTTGCCCGGCGATGTGATCTATATTCCACCCGTCGGTTCTTCAATAGCGGTGGCCGGAAGTGTGAACGTTTCCGCGGTTTATGAGTTGCGCGACAGCACAACTCTTCGCCAGGCGATCGAAACGGCTGGAGGACTTGCCACGACGGCTGATGGGCAGAAGGCAGTTGTAGAGCGCATTAATGACCGCTCAACGCGGAGCATCGCCGAGTTCCCGCTGGATGAGGAAGGACTTACGCGTACCATCAAAGACGGAGATGTGGTACGCATACTGTCGCTGTCGCCGCGGATTGACAACGCCGTTACCTTGCGCGGCAACGTTGCTCGCGCCGGACGATATCCGTGGCATCCAGGTCTGCGCGTCAGGGATCTCATACCGAACCAGGAGGCGCTGGTCACGCGCGAATACTGGCGCGACAGCAACGCGATCTCGACTGCAAATGAGGCGCGCACCTACCAAAAGGAACATGGCGGTGAACTCGCTTCGCCGCAGGACAAGACAAGTCCGGCACTCCAGTCTGCGAAGACACGAACCGAAGTGACGACCTCCGAATTTCGGAACGAAATCACGCGCAATATTCCGGAAATCAACTGGGACTACGCCGTGATCCAAAGGCTGAATGTGCAGGACCTCACGACTCGGTTGATACCCTTCAATCTGGGCAAACTTGTGCTCGAGAAAGACGAAGAAAACAATCTGGTTCTCGAGCCCGGCGACATTGTCACGGTGTTTTCGCAGGCTGATCTCGCCGTTCCACTCGAAAAACAGACGAAATTTGTCAGGCTAGAAGGCGAATTCAGGGCAGCGGGGGTCTACAAAGTTGAACCGGGAGAGACTCTCCGTCACTTGGTCGCGCGGGTGGGCGGGCTTACCGACAGAGCCTATTTATATGGCGCAGAATTCACCCGCGATTCGATCCGTGCCCAACAACAGAAGGGACTCGACCAACTGATCAGGGATCTTGATGAAGAGATTGCAAGGAGTGCCGGTACGCCTGCGGGTATCACTCCAGAAGACGCGACCGAGCGGCGAGCGCAGCTCGATGGTCAACGACAACTCGTGGAGAAGCTACGCCAGGTCAGGGCTTCTGGTCGCCTTGTACTCGAACTGAAGCCTGACTCTATGGGACCCGACGCGCTGCCCGAGATGGCGCTCGAAGATGGTGACCGGTTCGTGGTTCCCTATAGACCCTCCACCGTTGACGTCCTTGGCGCTGTTTACAACAGGAATTCGTTTTTTTATCGACCGGATAAACGTGTGGGAGATTACCTTAAGCAGGCGGGCGGGGCGACGCGAGATGCGGACAAAGACCGTACCTTTGTCGTGCGAGCCGACGGTTCAGTGGTCAGCCGCCAGTCCTATGGCGGTTTCTGGAAGGGCGGTTTCGATTCAATGGCCATCATGCCTGGTGATGCAGTCGTGGTGCCCGAACGGCTGCAAAAGGGCACTACACTCAAAGCACTCAAAGACTGGACGCAGGTATTCGCTCAGTTTGCGCTCGGTGCCGCTGCAGTGAGCGTTTTCTGAGCCCGCAGGAGCGATGAACCTGTGCAGAACCTGATAGAACGAGAACAGCCGTGTTCGGAACGGGTCAACGATCCCGAGAGGATTCATTTCCTGGAGCCGCTGATCGTGATCGCAAAGCATAAGTTGCTCATAGTTCGCACCGTCGGAATCGTCATCATCCTCGCGACCGTTGCTGCATTCCTGATACCCAATACCTATACAGCGACCTCGAAGTTGATGCCGCCCCAGCAGAGCCAGTCAGCAGCAACGGCCATGCTGGGGCAACTCGGTCCGCTGGCAGGGATGGCGACGAAGGACTTGGGACTGAAAAACCCTTCCGAGCTATACGTGACGATGCTGACGAGCCGAACCGTTGCGGACACACTCATTGATCGTTTTGATCTGAAGGCTGCATACCGAGTTCGAAATATGACCGATGCCCGCCAGCGACTCGCGGAAGCATCCGAGATCGCGACGGGCAGAGACGGGGTCATCACCATCTCCGTGGATGATCGTGACCCGAAAAGAGCGGCAGATCTTGCTAATGCCTACGTCGACGAACTCACCTCGCTCACGCGCACCCTGGCGATGACCGAGGCAGGGCAGCGCAGATTGTTTTTCGAACAGCGCCTGCAGCAAGAGTCAGCTGATCTCGCCAACGCGGAGCAAGACCTGCAGAGGACGCAGGAGAAAACAGGAATTTTGCAACTCGACAGCCAAGCCAAAGCGGTTATCGAGTCAGCCGCGACATTGCGCGCCCAAATTGCTGCCAAAGAGGTGCAACTCACGGCTATGGAAGCGTTTGCGACAGCGCAGAACCCGGACCGCGTGCTTGCAGAACAGGAACTCGCGGCCCTGAAGGCACAGCTTGCGGCCATGCAGCGGAGCAAAGGAACGGACGAACTCGGAGTCAAGATGGGGAACGTTCCTTCTGGGGGTCTGGAATACGTGCGAAAGATGCGGGAGCTGAAGTATCACGAAAGCGTCTTTGAACTTCTTGCAAAGCAGTATGAGGCTGCGAAGGTCGACGAGGGCAGGAATCCGGTTGTGATTCAGGTTCTGGACAAGGCCGTAAAGCCTGAAACGAAATCAAGGCCCAAGCGCGCATCACTCATCATGGTCGCACTTTTGATCGGCTGCTTTCTGTCAATTCTCTGGGCTTTTCTGCTCGAGGCTCGAGAGCAGATGCTGTCCGACGCAGCCCTGAATTCGCGGTTCCAGTTGCTGAAGTCCTATTTGAGTGTGGCTCGAAGCGGGGAGCGGGCCTAGAAATGTGCGGGATCGTAGGCATATATCATTACAGGTCGTCCGGTGAAGTTGACGCGTCCGCACTGACGGCAATGCGGGACACAATGGTTCATCGTGGTCCGGACGGCGCAGGGAACTGGATTTCCCCAGATCGAAAAGTCGGCCTGGGGCATCGGCGCTTATCGATTGTGGACCTCAGTCAGAACGCGTTACAGCCCATGGCAAACGAGGACCACACCGTATGGATCACGTTCAACGGCGAAATCTATAACCATCAGACGCTTCGCGAGCAGCTGATTGCCGCAGGGCATCATTTCCGCACTCATACCTCCGATACCGAAACGCTGGTTCATGGATACGAGCAGTGGGGAATGGAAGGGCTGCTCGAACGGATCTCTGGCGATTTCGCGATAGGCATTTGGGACGCGAATTCTCGCACATTATCAATGGCGCGGGACCGGGTCGGCGTAAAACCTCTGTATTTTTCGTTCAATAACGGAGTCCTGCTGTTCGCGTCGGAGATCAAAGCGATTCTGGCACATGGGACAGTTCAACCCGATATAGATCCCTGTGCGATGTACCACTACCTGTCATTTCTCACGACGCCAGCCCCTATGACGATGTTCAGCGGGATATACAAGCTTCCGGCTGGTTTCGTCATTCAGGTTAAGGAGGAAGGAAAGCTCCGTGCTCGCCGGTATTGGGATGCGGCGCCAGGAAACGGAATTCCCGAAGAGGAAATCAGGAAGGTGCCGGAGAGCTGTTTAGAAGAGTATTACATTCAGGGCATTCGTGACCGGCTGCGCGACGCCATAAAAGAGCGGATGATGTCTGACGTTCCGTTCGGAGTCTTTCTGTCTGGCGGAGTTGACTCTTCCACGAACGTCGCCCTTATGGCTGAACTGATGGACCGACCCGTGGAGACGTTCACAGTCGGATTCAAGGACCATACTTATCTTAACGAACTTGAGTACGCCAAACTCATCGCCAACAAGTTCAAGACCAATCATCACGAGATACTGATCGACGAAAAGGACATGGTCTCGTACCTGGAGAAGTTGATTCTCCACCAGGATGAACCGCTGGCCGACTGGGTGTGTGTTCCACTGTATTTTGTCTCCAAACTTGCGAAGGACAGCGGGGTCACTGTCATTCAAGTCGGCGAGGGATCCGACGAGCAGTTCTGTGGTTACAAAAGCTACATGGGGTACCTCCAGCTGTATAGCAAGTGCTGGCAGCCATTTCAAAAGTACTTACCGAAACCGGCACAAAGAACCTTTGCATCGCTGTTCACGGCTGCAGCCTCAATGCTCCCGCATTTAAGCACTTACGCAGACATAGTCGACCGTGCTGCTGGCGACCGCGAAGTCTTTTGGAGCGGAGCGATGAGCTTTGGCGAAAACCTGAAAGGGGATCTGGTCAACCGGGCTGCGATCGAGCCGAGCACGGTACCAGAAGAACTGATCGAATCAGGCATGCTTCCGGCCAGTTATCTGAAACCCGACACGTTTAACGTGGTTCGCTCGTTCCTGGACTACTTCGACAATTGCCATCCCGGGCAGGATGTGCTCGGCCGCATGGTTTACAACGAGTTCAAGCTGCGGCTTCCGGAACTTCTCCTCATGCGGGTCGATAAGGTGGCGATGTCCGTATCGCTTGAGGCTCGAGTACCTTTTCTGGCGCACAAAGTTGTGGAGTTCAGCAGCGACATCCCGATGGCCTCCAAGGTGAGTGGCGGGGAGCCGAAGTATCTGCTGAAGAAAGCGGTCGAGGGGCTCATTCCGAATGAGATCATCTATCGTAAGAAGATGGGTTTTGGAGCGCCGATGAGCCAGTGGCTTAAAGGCGGTTTTGGCAAACAGGCTGAGGGCGTAGTGCTCGGCTCGGGATTAATGCGACGCGGTTATTTCAATCGCGAGTACATCCGCAACATGTTCCGCGATCACCGCGGCGGGCGCGCCGATCGCAGCCTGCACATCTGGACGCTCTTCAATCTGTGCGCGTGGTACGACTTTTGGGTGGAACCGAAGCGGAGCGTTGCCACGGCATGAACGCGGACACGCTCCGGAAGATGCTACGCAAGCCGCCCTCGTATGTAGCCCAGCGAGCATGGGCTGAGGGACGCGCGCAAGCTGATCGATGGCTGGCTCCTCGACGCGCGCGAAGTTTCGATCGCGCGGCGGTCCTCAGGGCACTTGGCGAGAGTGACATCGACCAACTCTGGCGTGCCTTGAGCCGCAGACCATATCTTTGCCCGACGATTCACATCAATACGTCCGAGTACGACCGCATATGCCCTGGGGACGCCGACCGGATACTGAACACGGCAGAATTGGGTCTGAACCACCGAGTAAATCTGCTTGGTTCGGGCTTGATCGATCTCGGGCAGGTCATTGACTGGCTGAAGGATTACAAGAGCGGATTCGGATGGGCACCCCGGTATCACAAGGATATTGACTATAACAATCCAGGCCGGCCAAGCGACGTGAAATTCGCGTGGGAACTGTCGCGCCTCCAATGGGGCATTCCTATAGCACAAGCTTATCTGCTTACGAGGGAGGAACGGTACGCCCAGGGCGTGCGTGAACTGTTTGAGTGCTGGATTGCTGCAAATCCCTACGGCTGCACGGTCAATTGGTCCTGCACGATGGAAGTTGCGTTGAGGATTGTGACTTGGACGTGGTTTTTCCACGTTTTCGCAGACGCTCCGTCGTGGCGCGACGAGAAATTCAGGTTCCAGTTCCTGCGTGCACTCTATTTGCATGCCGATTTCGTAGAGCGCAACCTCGAAAAATCAGACGTCAACGGCAACCACTACACCGCGAACGCAAGCGGTTTAGTGTTTGCCGGACTGTTCTTCGGCCGAGCCGACGTCCCGAGTCGCTGGGCCTCGCTTGGCTGGCACATCCTATTGCAGGAAATGCCGCGCCAAGTTTACGACGATGGTGTGGACTTCGAGATGTCGGTCGCCTATCACCGGCTCGTCCTGGAGTTGTTCCTTTTGCCGGCGCTGTTCAGAATCCGGTTGGGGCAGGTCGTACCTGAGTCGTTTATCGATGGTCTGGTGAACATGGCGAAATTCACGGCCAGCTATACG